>NZ_JAKRNR010000017.1:0-84857 GCF_022346685.1 Sphingomonas sp. ACRSK
CACAGCCCGAAATACCGCCGGAAGGAGACTGACAGCGCGCCCATCATGGTCCCGCAACATCGAACAATGTCCTCGCCGGACGGACCGCTTCAAAATACGCGGTTTTTGCGGGTGTCCAGCTGGTGCGTCTGAAGACCCTGGGCTCCTGCCTTCGCAGGAGCACGGAGGGGGCGGACCGGCACCCGATCTTCGACGGCTACAAAAGGGGCGGCTCCGCGATCGCGGCGCCGCCCCTTAGACGGTTCGGCGAACCTCAGCGCGCAAGCAGCACGTCCAGCTTGCCCGGCGCAACGACCAGGTGCGCAACGCCCTCGGCCGGCAGCGCGACCGCGCGCACGCCAAGCGCCGCCAGCGCCGCCTGCTCCGTGCCGCCGTTCTCGGCCAGCTCCACCCGGATACGGTTGCCGTGCACGCTGACTGCGCAGACGTTCTCCGCGCCACCCAGCGCGGCGACCAGCGCCGGCGCCAGCCGCGCGTCGCCGGCCTCGGCGACTGCCGCCTCGGTGGGGGCAAGCGCGATCGGCATCGCCAGCGCGTCGCGGATCTCGACCGCGACTACGTCCGCAATCGGCCCCAGCACCACCTGTACCGCCTTGTCCGACGGCCGGATCACGCCCCGCGCGCCCAGCGCCTTCAGCGTAGGCTCGTCGACCTTCGCCTGATCGACGACGATCAGCCGCAGCCGCGTGGTGCAGGCGCCGACCTCGCGGAGATTAGCGGCACCGCCCAGCGCCTGCGCGAACGCCGCGCCCCGTCCGCCTGCCGCGACCGGCGCAATCGCCGTGGCGCCCGGCACCTCCGGCTCCCGGCCCGGTGTCTTCAGGTCGAACCGGCGGATGACGAAGCTGAAGATGCCATAGTACAGGGCGAAATAGACGAGCCCCACCGGGATCAGCATCAGCGGCCGGGTCGATTTGCCGTAGTTCAGCGCATAATCGAAGAACCCCGCCGAAAAGCCGAAGCCCAGCTTCACGCCCAGCACGTCCATCAGCGCCATCGACAGGCCGGTCAGCACCGCGTGCACCGCGTAGAGCACTGGTGCCAGGAACATGAAGCTGAACTCGATCGGCTCGGTCACGCCCGTCAGCATCGAGGTGAGCGCCAGGCTGAACAACATGCCGCCCACCGCCTTGCGCCGCTCGGGCAGCGCCGTGCGGTACATGGCGAGGCACGCTGCCGGCAGGCCGAACATCATGACCGGGAAGAAGCCAGCCATGAAGCTGCCCGCGGTGGGGTCGCCAGCAAAGAAGCGCCGCAGGTCGCCGTTCGCGCCCTCGAAGTCGCCCAGCACGAACCAGAAGACGTTGTTCAGGATGTGGTGCAGCCCGGTCACCAGCAGCAGCCGGTTGAAAAGGCCGAAGAGGAACAGGCCCACGCCGCCGGCATTGGCGATGCCGTGGCCCATCGTGTCGATGCCGCTGCTCAGCGCCTGGAAGCTCGTGCCGACGATCACCGCCAGCACCAGTCCCGCGACTCCGCTCACGATCGGCACGAACCGCCGCCCGCCGAAGAAGGCGAGATATTCCGGCAGCTTGATGCCCGAGAAGCGATTGTAGAAGATCCCGCCGACGAGGCCGGAGAGAATGCCGATCGGCACGTCGAGCCGCGCGATCGCCTTGGCCTTCCAGGCCGCGCTCGCGATCTCTGCGGTGGCCGCTTCCATGCCCTGGGTCACGTCGCCCGGCACGATCAGCAGCACCTTGGCCGCCTCGGTCGCCACCAGGAAGCAGACGATGCCGGCAAGGCACGCCGCGCCATTGCCGTCCCGGGCATAGCCGGTGGCCACGCCGATCGCGAACAGCAGGCCCAGATGCGAGAACAGCGCGTCGCCGGCCGCGCTCAGGAACGCGATGTCGAGCAGGTCGGGCTGGCCCAGGCGGAGCAGCAGCCCCGCCACCGGCAGCACCGCGATCGGCAGCATCAGCGCGCGGCCGAGCGGCTGCAGCGCTTCCAGGATCGACTTCATGCGCGGAACTCCCGGGCGAGGATGCGGACTTCGGCCGCCGATCCGCACTGGAGCGCGGCGGCGGCATGGGCGCGGCAGGCGTCCATGGAGAGGCTGGCGACCAGCGCCTTGATCTCGGGCACCAGTGCCGCGGTCGCGGACAGTTCGGTGACGCCCAACCCAATCAGGATCGGCACGGCGAGCAGGTCGGAGGCGAGGCCGCCGCATACGCCCGTCCAGCGATCGTGGCGTGCCGCGCCGCGGCAGGTCTCGGCGATCATGCGCAGCACGGCAGGATGTAGGCCGTCGATCGCGCCTGCGACCGCCGGGTTCCCGCGATCCATCGCCAGCGCGTATTGGGTGAGGTCGTTGGTGCCGACCGACAGGAAATCCGCCTCCCGCGCGAGCAGGTCGGCAGTGACGGCAGCGGCGGGCGTCTCAATCATCACACCAACGCTGACCGGGTCGCTGATACCCAGTTCGGCGCGCACCCGGTCGACGACCTCGCGCACCCGGCGCAGCTCGTCGATCGACGCGATCATCGGCACCATGATGCGGCACTGGCCGATCGGCTGCACCCGCAGGATCGCGCGGATCTGGTCTTCCAGCAACTGCGGATGGGCAAAGCCGACGCGGATGCCGCGCAGGCCGAGCGCGGGGTTCTCCTCCGCCGGGATCGGCAGATAGGGTGCAGGCTTGTCGCCGCCGATGTCGAGCAGCCGCACGATCAGCGAGCGGCCACCCAGCGCGTCGGCGATCGCCTGATATTCTGCCGTCTGCTCCGCCAGCGAGGGCGCGGTCTCGCGCTCCAGGAACAGGAATTCGGTCCTCAGCAGGCCGCAGCCCTCGGCACCGTTCGCGACCGCCACATCGGCATCCGCGCGCGAGCCAAGGTTGGCGAACACCTCGATGCGCTCACCGCCCGCCATGTGGCAGGGCGCGGCGGCGTTCGCCTGCGCCTCCATGCGCCGCGCGTGCCGCTCGGCGACGAGCGCGTGCGCCTTCGCCAGCGTGGCGGCGTCCGGCCCGATCTGGAGCGAGGCCGCATCGGCGTCCAGGATCAGCATCGATCCTTCCGTGATCTCGTGCAGCGCCGGCCCCATGGCGACCAGCGCAGGCAATCCCATGCTCGCTGCCAGGATGGCGACGTGGGACGTCGGCCCGCCCTTCTCGACGCAGAAGCCGACGACATTCGCGGGATCGAGCGCCATCAGCTGCGACGGCAGCAGGTCCTCGGCCAGCAGGATCGTGTCGGGCGGGAAGGCGATCGGCGCGTCCTCGACCCCCATCAGCAGCGACAGGATGCGCCGCTCCAGGTCGCGCATGTCGTCCGCGCGCTCCGCCAGATGTGCGTCGCCCGTGGCGCGCAGTGCTTCTGCCTGCGGCCGGATCGAGGTGCGCCATGCCTGGCCGGCGCTGGCGCCCGCCGCGATCGCAGCGGCTGCGGCCTCGCGGAGGCCCTCGTCCTCCAGCATGGCGCGGTGCGCGGCCAGGATAGACCGCCGCGCGCCGGAGGCGGTGGCCGTCTCGCCCTCCAGCCGCCGTCCGAGCGTGCGCAGCGCCTGGTCGAGCCGTGCCTGCTCCTCCTCGGCGCCGACGCCCGCGGGATCGATCTCGATCTCGGCGAGGTGGAGCGTGCGGGCGTGGCCGATCGCAAGGCCCGGCGAAGCCGTCACGCCCGCCAGCCTGCCGTCGCTGGAGATGACCGACGCCGGGGCAGGGGCCACTGCCGGCTGCGGCGGCGCCGCAGGTGCCTGCTGCGGGTCCGCAGCCTCGCCCATTCCGCTCGCGATCAGGGTCGCGATCGCGTCCACCGCCGCTTCCGCATCGGCGCCGTGCGCTTCGATCCGGATGAGGTCGCCCAGTCGTGCGCCGAGCGTCAGCAGCGCGACGGGGCTGCGCGCATTGGCGCTACGCTCGCCCTTGACCACCGAGAGTTCCGCGGAGAAGCGGACCGCCGTCTCGCGAATGCGGGCTGCCGGCCGTGCATGGATGCCATGCGCCAGCGGCAGCTGCAGTTCGCGCGCCACCACCTCGCCCTCAGAGGCAGCCGGCGTTTCTGCTGCGGAGGCTTGCTGCGGTACGAGCGCGAAGATCGGATCCCCGACCGCGACCGGCCCCTCTGTCTCCCCGAGCGGGGACACGGCGTATCGATCGCTGTCGAGCAGCAGCACCGGCGTGATCACCGATGGTGCCCCCTGGACCAGCAGGTCCAGGTCGAAGCGGATCAGCGGGTCGCCCCGGCGCACGCGGTCCCCGGCGGCGACCAGCGGTGTGAAGCCGCGGCCCTCGAGGGCGACCGTATCGACGCCGACATGGATCAGCACCTCGGCGCCTTCGGCCGCTGCGATCGTCACGGCATGGCCGGTCGGCTGCAAGGCGCGGATGGTCCCGTCGCAGGGAGCGTGCACCGTGTCGCCGGTGGGATCGATTCCCACGCCCGCGCCAAGCATGCCCTGCGCAAACACGGGGTCCGGTATTTCTGCCAGCGCACAGCGCCAGCCCTGCATCGGCGCGTGAAGGACGATGGAGCCCCCGGCCTGTTCGTCGATCATCTCGGTCGGCGTGGTCGTGCTCAGGGCGTCCTCCAAGGGGTCAGGCGATGGGTGCGCCGGCGATCCAGGTGCCTGCCGGCTGCAGGTCGTGGGTGAGGCAGACCCAGTCCGCGCGCAGCCCGGGCGCGAGCGCGCCGCGATCGTGCGAGAGGCCCAGGAATGCCGCAGGGGCGGTGGCAGACATGACTGCGGCTTCCTCTGGGGTCATCCCGACGCGGTTCACGACGTGGCGGAACGCCCCGGCCATGTCCAGCGCGGAGCCGGCCAGCGTCCCGTCCGCGCCCAGGCAGCAGCCGTTCTCGACGCGGATGGTCTGGCCGTGCAGCACGAAGCTGTCGACGTTCGCGCCGACGCACGACATCGCATCGGTCACCAGCAGGAAGCGGTCGCGCGGGTGCGCGCGCATGGCGATGCGCAGCGCCGCATCATGGACGTGGAAGCCGTCCGCGATGATGCCGCAATAGACGCTCTGATCGTCCAGCGCCGCACCCACGACGCCGGGCTCGCGGTGCTTGAGCGGTGACATCGCATTGTAGAGGTGGGTGACACCGGTCATGCCGGCGGCGAATGCGGCGGCGACCGTGTCGTGGTCGGCGTCGCTGTGGCCGACGCTCAGGATCACGCCCGCTGCGGCCAGGCGGCGGATGTCCTCGTGCGACACCATCTCTGGTGCCAGCGTCAGCAGCACCTTGCCAAGGCGGGGGCGGGTGAACAGCTCGATCAGCCCGTCGTCCAGCCGTCGGAACTTCTCCGGGTCGTGGATGCCCTTGCGGGCGGCGTTGATGATCGGGCCTTCGATGTGGACGCCCACGCACCCCGGCACGCCGGCCGCGATCGCTTCCTCGGTCGCGTCCAGGGCGCGGGCGATCGCCTCGGGCACGTCGCTGATCAGCGTCGGCAGGAAGCCCGTGGTGCCGAACGGCGCATGGCCGCGGCCGATCGCATCGATACCCTCGACGGTCGGCGCGTCGTTGAACAGCACACCGCCGCCGCCGTTCACCTGCACGTCGATGAAACCCGGCACGACCCAGCCGCCGGCCAGGTCGATCTCGCGCTCCGCCGCGGGCGCCTCGGAGTCGATCCCGACGATCCGGCCTGCTTCCAGGTTGAAGGTCGCGCCCTCCAGGGTGCCGGCTGCCGTCACGACATGGCCGTTGGCGAAGCGGATCGTGCTCATCGCGTTTCCGTAACCTTGCGCAGGTGCTGCGGGCGATCCGGGTCGAAGCCGCGGGCCACCGCCAGCGCGTTCGTCATCAGGTAAAAACTCTGCACCATCAGGATCGGCTCCACCGCGGGATGGCCTGCGATCGCGGGAAGCGTTGCCGCTTCCCCGGCCTGGGCATCGGCTAGGCAGACGCGCGCGTCCCGGCCGGCGAACTCGACCGCTGCCTCACGCACGCTGTCGCCCGCGGCATCCGAGGTGGCGAAGCCCAGCACCGGGAAGTCCTTGCCGACGATCGCCATGGGCCCGTGCCGCACCTCCGCGGCGCTGAACGCCTCGGCATGAAGGCCGCAGGTTTCCTTGAACTTAAGCGCCGCTTCCTGGGCGATGCCCAGGCTGTAGCCGCGGCCGATCACGAACAGATTGCGTGCATCCACCAGCGCGTCCTTGGCCGCACTCCAGTTGAGGTCGCGCGCCCGTTCCAAGCCGGCGGGCAGCGCCGCAAGCGCGTCGCCCAGCGCCGCATCCTGGCTCCAAGCCGCGACGATCGCGGCGAGCCCCGCGAGCGAGGCGATATAGGATTTGGTCGCCGCGACCGACGTCTCGGGTCCGGCCTTGAGGCCGATCAGCGTGTCGGCCAGGCCTGCAAGCGGGGAGCCTTCGTCGTTGACCAGCGCCACCACATGCGCGCCCGCCGCCTTCTGCGCCCGTACCGTCTCCAGCAGGTCGGGGCTGCGCCCGCTCTGCGAGGTGGCGATGCACAGGAAATCGCCCGGCGCGACCGGCGCGGTGAAGATGCTGGCCACTGATGGCGCTGCCGAGGATACGGGCACCCCGACCAGCGTCTCGATCAGATACTTGCCATAGGTGGCGGCGTGGTCGGACGATCCGCGCGCGCACGTCACCACCACCTTGGGCGGGTTCGCGCGCAAGGTCTCGCCCAGCACCGTCAATGTCGATGCATTGTCGGCCAGCAGGCGGCGGACCGCATCCGCGGCTTCGCGCGCTTCACTTGCCATCAGGGTGGCGCGCGCGTCCACCATCGTTGCCCCTTGTTCCATGCCGCGGACGATAAGTTACAGATTGGTACTGTTCAAGGTCCTATCGTAGCGGAGAGACAATCTCCTTGAGACGGCGCACCCGCTCCGGGTCGGTCCGCAGCCGTGGCCCCGTCTGGAACCCGAAACGACGCTCGAGCTCGCCGGCATCGTCGCCGGGGCTCCGGCAGGAGGCGTGGAGTTCCCGGACCCCGGTCGCCAGGATCGCCGGCGCGCACGCGGCATCGATCCCGCTGCCCGGCAGGATGCCGATGCGCCCGTCCGCCCGGCGATGAAGTTCGGCCAACATCGGCAACGCGTCGACGGCGCGCGGCTCCCCACCCGAGGTGAGGATCCGATCGAACCCGAGTTCCACCGCTGCTTCCAGGGCGGCGGGAAGGTCCGGGCACAGGTCGAAGGCGCGATGCAGCGTCAGCGAAAGCCGCTGGCCGCGTGCTTCGCCGGCCGCGCGTGCGTGCGCCGCCAGCTCGACGAGCAAGGGGATGTCGAGCCGCCGGTCCGGTGCGCTTGCGCCGATCACCACGCCCGCCAGGCCCGCCTGCGCGGCAAGGCTGATGTCCTCTGCAACCAGCGCCGCTTCCGCCGCGGTGTAGCAGAAGTCGCCGTCGCGCGGGCGGGCCAGCAGGTGTACCGGGATGGGTGCCTCCGCCGCCAGCCGGACCAGCGAGGCGGGCGGGGTCAGCCCCCCGACCGACAACGCCGCACACAGCTCGATGCGGTCGGCCCCGCCGGCGACGGCGGCGTCGATGCCCACGGGTTCGTCGATGCAGACTTCCAGCAAGCCCATCAGCGCTTCGCCGTGCTCATCGAGTAGGGCCGGGCGTTCGCCGCCTTGCCCCAGCTACGGTTCGGCGTCGCCTGCATCACGAAGCGGAGCTCGCCGCCGGCCATGATCTCGTCGTGGCGCAGATAGGTGCGCGGCAGCGGCTTACCGTTCAGCAGCACCTTGCCGACGTAGAGGTTGGCATCGCTCAGGCCCTCGGTGACGACGGTGAAGCGCTTGCCGTTGGGCAGGTTGAGCGCGGCCCGGTCCACGAACGGTCGCCCGATCACATATTCCAGGCTGCCGGGCGTGACGGGATAGAAGCCGAGCCCGGTGAACATCAGCCATGCCGACATCTGCCCCAGGTCGTCGTTGCCCGAAAGGCCGTCCGGCGTCGGCTTGTACTGGCTTTCGACGATCTGCTTCAGCCGCGCCTGCGTCCGCCACGGCTGACCGGCATGGGCGTAGAGATAGGCGACGTGGTGGCTCGGCTCGTTGCCGTGGATGTACTGGCCGATCAGCCCGGCGATGTCCTCGGCATGGCTGTAGTCGAGCTTGGAATTGTCATACTCGAACATCGCATCGAGCTTGGCGACGGTCTTGGCATCGCCGCCCAGCGCGCGGAACAGCGCCGCCTGGTCCTGCGGCACGAACCAGCTGTATTGCCAGGCGTTGCCCTCGGTGTAGTCGGACCCATAGTTGATCGCAGTCGGATCAAACGGCGTGCGGAACGCGCCGTCGCTCTTGCGCGCGCGGACGAAGCCGGTCTTCGGGTCGAAGCTGTTCCGCCAGTTGCCGGCGCGCGCATAGAAGCGCTTTGCCACGTCCGTGCGGCCCAGCTTCTCGGCCATGCGCGCGATGGTCCAGTCGTCGTACGCATATTCGACCGTCTTGGACGCCGCCTCCGGCTCCCGGTCGATCGCGACATAGCCCAGCTTCTGATAGTCGCCCAGGCCGCTATAGGGCGCATAGGTCGCGCTCGCGACCATCGCGTCCAGCGCCTCGTTCGCATCGAAGCCGCCGATACCCTTCATGTAGGCATCGGCGATCACCGGCACCGCGTGATAGCCGATCATCGTCCAGGTCTCGCGCCCGTGGAACTCCCACACCGGCAGGATGCCGTCGGGGCTCACCTTCTGGCTGGCGATCAGCGAGCGCACCATGTCGCTGTTCGCCTGCTCGGGCGCCACCAGGGTCAGAAGCGGATGTTCGGCGCGGAACGTGTCCCACAGCGAAAAGGTCGACCGGAAGGTGAAGCCCTCCGCCTTGTGCACCGCATTGTCCGGGCCCCGATAACGCCCGTCGACGTCACCCGCGACCGACGGGGCGATCAGCGTGTGATATAGTGCGGTATAGAGGTTGCGCCGCATCGGGGCAGGCGCGTCGATCTCGACTGCCGACAGCGCTTTCTCCCAGGCGCCGCGGGTCTGTGCGCGCACCGCATCGAACCCGCCGCTCTCGCTGTCGAGGTTGGCAATCGCACCCGCCTCGTCCACCGACGAGATCGCGACCTTCACCTCCAGCGGTGCATCCAGGTTGCCGAAGTCGAGCCGCCCGACCAGCGCCTGGCCGCTCCGCTCCGCCAGCGCGTCGCTGCCGCGGCCCGGTGCCTGGAAGCCCTTGTACTTCACGTCCTTCTCGGTGCTGACGAAGGCATGGCTCTTCACCGGTGCCGAGAAGCGCATCGCGAAATAAAGCTGCCGGCCGGCCGCCCAGCCGCGTGTCGTGCGCGAGCCCGTCACCGTACCATCCGGCCGCATCCGCAGCGACGACCACAGGATCTTGCCCGGATAATTGTAGAGCGAGCTGCGCAGGTCGAGCAGCAGGTGCGCCGCCTTGTCCTTGCCGAAGGTATAGCGATGGACGCCCACGCGCGTCCCCGCCGTCATCTCCGCGCGCACGCCCGGATCGGTCAGCGTCACCGCATAATAGCCGGGCTGCGCCACCTCGTCCGCGTGGCTGAATCGCGACCGATAGCCCGAGCCCGGCTGCTTGGGATCGCCCGGCTCCAGCGGCACCGCGTCGCCCGCGACCGGCATCACCAGGAAGTCGCCGAGGTCCGAATGGCCGGCGCCCGAGAAGTGCGTGTGCGAGAAGCCCTGGATCGTCGGATCGTCGTAGCGATAGCCCGCGGCATGGCCGTAGCACTCGCGGATCTCGCAACCCGTGTCGGTGTCCGGGCTCAGCTGCACCATCCCGAACGGCGCCACCGCGCCGGGGAAGGTGTGGCCTTCGCCGCCCGTGCCGATCCGGGGATCGACATCCTCATAGCCGTTGGCGAGCAGCATGGGCATTGCCAGCGCAAGCGCGGCAACGGAGGCGAAGCGGGTGCGGAGCCTGTTCATGACGCGAGTGTAACCAGCACGAAGCCGGACGGAAGAGCCCGCGACGAAGTTTCCGCAATTCGTTTGCCGAATTACTCGGCGCGCTGGCTCGCGTTCCAGTTCGGCGTCTGCTCTTGGCGCAGCTTCCGCACGAAGAAGTCGAACTGGCGCCGCTGGACATAGTCGATCGGTCCCGTCGACCGGCCGACGCTATGCTCCTCGTTCGGCACCACCAGCAGCTCGAAGTCCTTGCCCGCGCGGATCAGCGCGTCGGCGACCTGCATGGTCGAAGCTGGATCGACGTTGCTGTCCTGCTCGCCGACGATCATCAGCAGCTCGCCCTGGAGCTTGCCGGCATGATCCACACCGGAGGCAGCGGCATAGCTCTTGTCCACCGGCCAGCCGAGCCACTGTTCGTTCCAGCTGATCTTGTCCATGCGGTTGTCGTAGCAGCCGGCATAGGCGACGCCGGCCTTGTAGAAGTCGGGATGGAACAGCAGTGCGTTCAACGTGCTCTGGCCGCCCGCCGAGGCGCCGTAGATGCCGACGCGCCCGATGTCGTACGACGGATCCTTGGCCGCCAGCGCCTTGTGCCACGCGATGCGATCGGGAAAGCCGGAGTCCGCCAGGTTCTTCCAGGCGACGTCATGGAACGCCTTCGACCGGTTGGCGGTGCCCATGCCGTCGATCTGCACGACGATGAAACCCAGGTCCGCCTGCGCCTGCATGCCGATCACCTTGTCGCCGCCCGAATGATAGCCGAGCGGCCAGAACGCCTTGGGCACGAAGCTGTCGTGCGGGCCGGCGTAGATGTTCTCGATCACCGGATAGCGCTTGGCCGGGTCATAGTCGCGCGGGCGCACGACCAGCCCCCAGATGTCGGTCTTGCCGTCGCGGCCCTTGGCGACGAAGGGCTCGGGCGGGCGGAAGCCGGCGGCCGTGAGGCGGCTCACGTCGCCGCGCTCCAGCGTCGCGATCAGCCGCCCGTCGCGGGCGTCGTGCAGTTCGGAGACGTTGGGCAGGTCGACGCGCGAATAGGTGTCGACGTAGCGCGTCATGTCGGGGGAAAAGCGCACCTCGTGCGTCGCATCGGCAGTAGTCAGCGCCACCAGGTTGCGGCCGTCGAAGTCCACCCGGAAGTAGTGCTTGTAATACGGGTCCTTGCCCGGGTGCATGCCGCTCGCCGCGAACCAGATCTGCCGCTTGGCGTCGTCGACATGGACCACCTCGCGCACCACCCAGTCGCCGCGCGTGACCTGGTTCTTCACCCGACCGGTGCGGCCGTCGATGACATAGAGGTGGTTCCAGCCATCGCGTTCCGACGTCCACAGGATCTCGCGTCCGAGCCCGCCCACGTCATGGCTGAAGCGCCGATCCCAGTAGAAGAAGGTCTCGGTGTCTTCCGTCACCGCCGCATGGGCCGCGCCGGTCTCCGCATCGACCGAGATCACGCGTGCCTGCTGGTGGCCGCGGCGCAGATACTCGAACGCAAAGCTGCGGCCGTCCTTGCGCCATTCGACGTCGGAGAGCTGATAGGGGTTGGGGAACAGCGTGTCCGGCACCTCGATCCGCCGCCGCGCCGCGACGTCGAACAGCACCGGCCGCTCCTGGTCCACCGTGTCGCCGGGCTTGGGGTAGAGCTGCGTGCGCACCTGCGGCTGGAGCGAGTCCGGCGGCGCCGCCGCCACGCGCGTGACCTGCCGCTGGTATCCCGGCCGCACACGGTAGGCGACGAGCCGCCGCGAGTCCGGTGACCAGCGGATCGTCTCGGGATCGTAGAAGTCGCCCGGCGTCCCGTCCGTGCTGAGCGCGACCGCATTGCTGCCGTCGGCGCTCCGCACCACGACGTTATCGTCCACCACCAGTGCCTCATACTGCCCATCGGGCGAGCGCCGCGGGTGATTATCGGCCGGCACGCTCAGGTCGCGCACCACGCCGAAGCCGCGCGGCCGGCTGCGATCCTCCGCTTCATGCTTTCCGCAGCGGTAGGTGGCCAGGTCGCACTGCCACGGCTCATAGCCGATCGTGAAGCGGATCGTCGCGCCCTCGTCAAAGGTGAAGCTCTCGAACGGCAGCCGCAGCGGATCCATCTTGCTGCCCATCGCTTGCCCGAGCGTGGCGGCAAGCCGCACCGCATCGAACGACGGCGTCTTGGCAAGCGTCTGCGCGTCCACCGTCACGAAGGCGAAGCCGCCCTCCACCGTCTTCCGATAGGCGAAGCGGCGTCCGTCCTGGCTCCACGAGGCTTCGCCCGCCACGTCGCGCGTCAGCGTCATCCAGTCTTCGCGCAGGTCGATCGAGCGTTCGAACGCCGCACGATCGGGCGCCTCCGCCAGCGCCGGCACAGGCAGGGAGACGAGCGCAGCAAGGGCAGCGCCGGCGAGCAGCTTGGAAAGGGTCATGTCAGTTCCTGGTCGCTTCGGGCCGGATCTCGAAGGCGAAGCTGCGCGGCTCCAGCGGAATGCGGTATTTCACATGCGGCCGGCCATCGAGGTTCCAGCCGGTGTCGCCGCCGACGCCCGTCTGCACCGAGTCGATCAGTAGCGTGCCGTTGCCATGCACACGAATGTCCGAGCTGTGCGCCTCACCGACCGGCTTCATCTCCAGATCGGAATAGGGGAACGCCAGCGCGTTGACCGACAGCGGCTGCGCGCCCGTCACCCGCAGGCCGCCTGCCTTGCCCGACAGCGCCACCCAGCGCACGTCCTGCTTGGCGCCGGTTTCCTGCGGCCGGATATAGTCGTGATATTGTTCGGCGAGCGTGCCGGCGTGCACCGCGATCAGCCCGCCGGTCTTGCGGTCGGAATAGGTCTCCTGCGGCCCGCGCCCATACCATTGCACCTGGTCGAGCGCCGGCGGCGTCGCAAAGGCGAGGCCGATGCGCAGCGGATCGGGCAGGTCGTCGCGCAGCGGCACGAAGCGCGCCTCCACCCGCACCGCGCCGTCCCTGGCCATGCGATAGCGCGTCTCGAACCGCACCGCGCCCGCACCGATGTTGTAGCTGACTGCGATCGCGTCCCCCTCGATCCGGGCGGACGTCAGCGTCCGCTTCTCGGAGAACAGCTTCCACATCGCATGCGTCTTGGGAATGCCGGTGCCGATATCGTTGTCGGTCGGTGCCCGCCAGAAGTTCGGCGCACCACCCGTCAGCAGCTCGCGCCCGTTCGCCGCATAGCGCCCGAGCAAGCCAGTCTTTGCATCCACCTCCAGCACCGCACCGGCTGCAGCCAACTGCAGCGTGCCCCCGCGCGCCACCGGCTTCACGCCCGTACCCGCAAAGGCGGGCAGGGGGCTCGACGGACCCTCCAGCGCGAACTGCTCCCACGCCATCACCGTGCCTTCCGGCACCATCGGCACCGTGCCCGCGCCGGCATGGGCGCGCAGCACCACGCGATATTCGGCGTCCGCCTTGGTCCGCGGCGGCAGCCCGATCTCCATCGGCGTACGCGCCCCGGCCGGGGTCGCCCGCGCCGTCGCGTCACCGCGTGCCACGGCAACGCCGTTCTCCAGCAGTTCCCAGTCGAAGTGGAAGCCCTCCAGCCCGATGTGGTCGTGGCGGTTCACCAGCGTGAAGCGGCCGGCGCGTGCGTCCACCGCCTCGAATGCGATCGGGGCATAGACCTTCGCGACCTCATAATATTCCGGGTCCGGCGTCCGGTCCGCCTGGATCACGCCATCGCCGATCGTGCTGTCGTCGCCGATCGGGCTGGGGCCATAGTCGAACCCCTGCGCCCAATAGTCGCGCCCGTCCTTGTCCTTGCGCAGCATGGACTGGTCGACCCAGTCCCACAGGAAGCCGCCCTGCAGCTTCTTGTGGGCGCGGATTACGTCCCAATAGTCCTGCAGATTGCCCAGGCTGTTGCCCATCGCATGACCGTACTCGCACTGGATCATCGGCTGGGTGAATTCGGGCGAGGTCGCATAGTCGACCATCTTCTCGATGTCGTCGTACATCGGCGCATAGACGTCGACATAGCTGTTGGGGTCATGCCGCCAGATCAGCGTGCCCCAGCCGAGATAGTTGAGCAGCCGGCTCGGATCCCGCCGCTTGGCCCAGCGGCCCGCCGCCTCGAAGTTCGGCCCGATCCCGGCTTCGTTGCCGAGCGACCAGAAGACGACGGAAGGGTGGTTCTTGTCGCGCTCGATCATGCGCTGCACCCGGTCGAGGTGCGCAGCCGCCCATTCCGGCTTGAAGCCCAGCTGGTGCTTGGAGCGATCGGGGCTGGAATTGCCCATCGCCATGTAGGTGTGGCTCTCGATGTTGGCCTCGTCCATCACGTAGAGACCGTATTCGTCGGTGAGCGCATACCAGCGCGGATCGTTGGGATAGTGTGAGTTGCGCACCGCGTTCACGTTCGCGCGCTTCATCAACTCGATGTCCTTGCGCATGCTCTCTTCGGACAGCACGCGGAAGCTGTGGGGATCATGCTCGTGGCGGTTGACGCCGCGGATCATCACCCGCTTGCCGTTCACCCGTACCTCGTTGTCGACGATCTCGATGGTGCGGAAGCCGATGCGCTGCCGCGTTGCCTCGACCACCTCGCCCCTGGCGTCGAGCAGTTCCACCACCAGCGTGTAGAGGTCCGGCCGCTCGGCCGACCAGGTGCGGATACCGGACAGGGTGGCCTGCACCCGCGCGGTCCGGTTCGCGCCGGTCACGTCGACCTCCCGCGTCAGCAGCGCCGTCTCGCCGTCCAGCACCGTCGCCCGCACCCGCGTCGGCGCCTTCTTGCCCGCAACCTCCACGGACAAGTCGAGCGATCCGTCGCGATAGTTGTTGGTGAGCCCTGCGCGGGCTTCAAAGTCCCGGATGCGGGTCTTGGGCGCCGCGTACAGCGTGACGCTCCGCTCGATGCCGCTCAGCCGCCAGAAATCCTGGTCTTCCAGATAGCTGCCATCGGCATAGCGATAGAGTTCGATCGCGACGACGTTGCGTCCCTGCCGCAGGTGCGGCGTTACGTTGAACTCGGACGGCAGCTTGGAGTCCTCGCTGTAGCCGACCCGCTCGCCGTTGACCCACACGTAATAGGCCGCACCCGCCGCCCCGATCGTCAGGAACACGTCGCGGTCCCCCCAGTCGGCGCCGACCTCGAACTCGCGGCGATAGGAGCCGACCTCGTTCATGTCGTGGCGTACCCACGGCTGGTTCGCCCCGAACGGATAGCCAGCCCCGCTGAACAGCGGCTGGCCATAACCCAGCGCCTGCAGGATGCCGGGCACCTTCACCGTCTTCCACCCAGACACGTCATAGTCGGGGCGGTAGAAATCCTTGGGCCGCGCCTCGGGATTGGGCGAAAAGGCGAACTGCCACTCGCCGTCGAGCGACCGGTGATAGCGCGAGTGCTCGGGCCTGTCGGCGAGCGCTTCTGCCCGCGAGGAGTAGCCGCGGAAGGTCGCGTGCGCCGCTTCCTTGCCGATCTGGAAGACCCCGGGCTGTTCCCATTCCGGCGGCCCTTCGGCAGCGGCGGGGCCAGCGTGTGCGGGAACAGCCGCCAGGCCGGCCACCGCCAGCGTTACAAGAAGCGCGGTGCGGCGGCGGGCTGGGGTCACGGTCGTTCCTTTGCGATGCACGTCATGCGCGCAGAGGCGATCCGCTGCGGACCGCCTCTGCCGTTTGCTGGTGCGGCAGGCTCTCTATCGAAGATCCTGCCGCATGCGTCTTAGAAGTTGGCGCTGATCCCCATGAACAGCGTCCGGCCGGCGACATCATACACCCCCGGATAGGTGTTGCCGTTGCCGAACGAGTACAGGTTGCCCTGCGCCAGCGCGGGCGGATCCTTGTCGAGCAGGTTGTTGATGCCGGCGCGGAAGACCACGCCTTCCTGCACCTTCACCGTGCCGGCCAGGTCGAAGTAGCTGTACGCCTTGATGCGGCGGTTCAGCTCCGAATAACCGCCGCTCGTCAGGAACGGATCGTCGGTGTTGGTGCTGAGCTTGGTGGAGCCGACGTAGCGCCAGTTGAGCGACAGGGTGCCGATCTTCTCGGCATCGGTCCACGTCAGGCGGGCCTGGTGGCGCCATTCCGGGGAAGGCTGGCCGCAGGTCGGCCCGAACAGGCCCTTGCAGTCATAGGAGCCGAGGCCTGGGAGCGGCTCGTTGACCAGCTCGTTCAGCCAGGTACCGGTGAGGTCCAGGTTGAACGTACCGGCGCTCTCGGTCGGGACGCTGTAGCTGCCCACCACGTCGATGCCGGAGGTCTTGAGCGACCCCGTGTTGAGGTTCGTGGAGACGACATAGCCCTCGCGGCCGAACAGGACGCCGGTGCGCGGATCGCGATGGAAAAGGCCGCAGAAATACGGGTCCCCGGTCGAGAAGCACTGGCTGATCGCGAGCGAGGTCGGGACCGAACTGATGTAGTCCTTCACCTTGATGTTGAAATAGTCCACCGACAGCGAGAAGCGCGGCAGGAAGCGCGGCGTCAGCACCGTACCGACCGTGAAGGTGTCGCCCTTTTCCGGCTTCAGGTTCGGGTTGCCGCCGCCCAGCGCGCTGCACGTCTCGGACGGGCACTCCAGGATCTTGCCGTACTGCTCCGGCGTCACGCCGCTGGCGAGGCACTGCTCCAGCGTCGCGTCGGGCTTCGTGCCCGAGCAGGGATCCTGCGCGGAGACGTTGCCGACCTGCTGGCCCGCGTAGAGTTCGCTGATGTTCGGCGCCCGGATCGCGCGGTTGTAGCTGCCGCGGAAGCGAATGTCGGAGACCGGCGCATATTCGACCTCGAACTTGTAGGTCGAGATCTTCTTGGACTGGCTGCTATAGTCCGAAAGGCGATAGCCCGCGTTGACCGTGAGCGACTTGGCGAAGGGCAGGTCCTGCAGGACCGGCACTTCGATTTCGCCATAGATCTCGCTGACGTTGAACTTGCCCTGCGACTCCGTGGTCCCCTTGGACTGGGCGACCTCGTCGGCCTCGAACTTCAGGGTCTCGCGGCGATGCTCGACGCCGATCACCACGCCGATGCCCTGGCTCGCCCAGGGGCTGGTGATGCCATAGCTGGTCAGGTCGGCGCTGACGTTGCCGCTGTAGACCTGCTCGGTGTCCAGTCCGCGGGTGTAGGTCGGGACATAGATATAGTCGAACGCCTCCTGCGAGATCGCGCCATAGCCGAACACGTCCAGCGGCACGCAGTTCGGGTCCGTCCCGTCGATGACCGAGGTGCAGGTGGGGGTGCCGTTGACGTCCACCACCTGCAGCCCGCGGTTCGCACGGCGGGCGTCGATGTCGTTCTGGTAGTTCTCCCGGAACAGCACACGGGAATAGAGCGCGTTCACGTCATAGCGGATGCCCTCGGCGATCTGCCCGCGCACGCCGCCGGTGATGCGATAGTCGGTGTGGCGCAGGTCGTCGCGACGCGGACGCGCGAGGCCGGCGACCGGGCGATAGCCGATGAAGAGGTCCTGCGTCTCGGCCGTGCCATAGGCCGAACCGCACAGGATCTGCCCCTGCTGCGCACTCATCAGCGGGTTGTCGCAGTTGATGGTGTAGGTATCACCCTGCCACAGCGCGGAGGGCGCCACCTGCGAATAGCTGCGGTCGTCCATGAACATGCCGCTGGCGTAGATTTCGGCCGCCGGGCTGATCTCGAAATGCGCGAAACCGCCGGCGGTGTAGCGCTCGTCCGAGCGCTGGAAGTAGTTCAGCGGCGCGGTGTTGTAGCGATAGGCTGGGCCATAGGTGTCCCAGGTCTTCCGGCCGTCCTTGGTGTTGACATAGGTGGTGCCGAAGCCCGGGCCCGACAGCGGGTTGAACAGGCCGTACTGGTTGTTCGACGATCCGCCGCACACCAGACCGGTGGAGTCCGCGTTCGGATCGAACGCGCAGGCGGAGACGTCGCGGTCGGACTGCAGGATCGGCTTCACATTCCGATAGCCGAAGTAGGCGGTGATGTTGCCGCGACCGTCGGCAAAGTCCTTGCCCGCCGCCAGGTTCACGTCCAGGCGCTGGCCGTCCAGCACGTTGCGGTTCGCGCGGTCGTAGCCGGCGTCCTGCACGATCTGGCGAGCGGCATCATTGTTGTTGTCGTGGAAGGCGAAGCCATATTGCACGTCGGCGCGGACGCCGTTCAGGTCCCGCTTGAGGATGAAGTTGACCACGCCCGAGATCGCGTCGGAGCCATAGACGGCCGAAGCGCCGCCCGTGACCACGTCGACGCGCTCGACCAGCAGCGAGGGGATGAGGTTGAGGTCGGTCGCCTGCACCGGCAGCAGACGCTGGCCGTCGACCAGCACCAGGTTACGGTTGCTGCCGAGGTTGCGGAGGTTGACGCGCGCCGTGCCGTCCGAGCCGTTGGAGACGTTCTCGTTCGCGTCGGCAGTCACCTGGGGCAGGCGGTTCAGGACGTTCTCGACATTGGTCGCGCCCTGAAGCCGGATCTCCTGCGCCCCCACCACGGTGAGCGGGCTGTTGCTGGTGAGGTCAGGGCGCTGGATGCGCGTTCCGGTGACGGTGATGGAGCCGCTTTCCGACTCGGCGGTCGAGGGAGGGGCTACGTCCTCGATCGTCGGTCCGGTGCTTTGTGCCGCTGCCTGGCCGCCGGCGGTAAGTGCGGCCGCAACGGCGATCGTCGACGCATATCGCCGGAAATCGCGGTGGCGCATCGTGTTTCTCCCCTTTGAAAAATCCCTCGGCCGGAGAGAACACTAATCGAATACGAAATGTCAAATACGTTATACGATTCTGACATTCCTCTGCACGGATGATATCGGAGTGTTGCTTCGACGTTACGGTTTCGGGAATTGGCGGCCTGACCGTCCGCGTCGCCGAGAGCCCTCGGCTGTCATTTCGGTGTCATCGACGTGCCACGGGACTGTCTTTCGACGTGCCTAGGGAGCCGGCGGCCGCCGCGACGTCTGCGCCGGCCGCTTCCTGGGGGACTATCGCGTGCGAAACGCTCGAACTGCCCGCGCCATGCTGCGCACGGCTCTGCTTGCATCCACTCTGGCGCTTGGCATCGCCGTTCCGGCGGCCGCGCGCGAGGTAACCGGAACCGTCGTAGACGCCAGCGGCACCCGCAGCCTGAGCGGCGCCGAACTCCGCATCGTCGAACTCAACCGCGTCGTCGAGGCGAACCGCGACGGCAGCTTCCGCTTCGTGGACGTGGCGCCGGGCGAATACACCATCGTCGCACGCTACATCGGCGCGGCCGACGAGACCCGTCACGTGACCGTGGTGGACGCCAGCGATCTGGTCGCCGATTTCGCCCTGGCGCCCGCCGGTGCGGCCGCGGACGACGCCGGTAGCATCCTGGTCGTGGGCCTCGCCGCCAACCAGGCCAGCGCCCTGTCGCAGAAGCGCTCCGCCGACGGCGTCGAAAGCGTGCTGTCGCGCGACGCCATCGGCCAGAACCCGGACCAGAACGTGGCAGAGGCGCTGCGCCGCGTCCCCGGCATCTCGGTGCAGGACGATCAGGGCGAGGGCCGCTTCGTGGTCGTCCGCGGCCTTGCGCCCGAGCTCAACAACGTCTCGATCAACGGCGCCCGCATCCCGTCGCCCGAGGCCGAGAACCGCGCGCTGGCGCTCGACACCATCCCCTCGGAACTGGTCGGCTCGATCGAGGTCAAGAAGACGCTCACCCCCGACATGGACGCCGACACCATCGGCGGCTCGATCGAGGTCAAGACCACCAGCGCCTTCGATCGCAAGAAGGACCTGCTGAGCTTCAGCTTCGAAGAGTCCTACAACGACCTGCGTGACCGCGCCTCGCCCAAGGGGGCGGTGGACTTCTCCAAGCGCATCACCCCGGACTTCGGCATCTCCGGCGGCGCATCCTACTATCGTCGCCGCTTTGGAACCGACGGCGTGGAGGCATCCGACTGGACGCGCAGCGATGCCGGCGTCGCCTATCCGGAGGAGGTCGACTACCGCGCCTATGACGTGACGCGCACGCGCATGGCAGGATCCCTCTCGCTCGACTGGCGCCCGGCCCCCAGCACCACCCTCTACGCGCGCGGCATCGTCAGCTCCTTCCGCGACGACGAGTTGCGCAGCCGCCTGCGCTTCACCTTCGGGGGTGAGCCGGTCAGCGGCGACGCGGGGAGCGCCAGCTTCCTTTCCGGCGCAGGCTCGGACAACCGCATCCGCGTCCGCCGCGAGATGAAGGATCGCACCGAGGTCCAGAACGTCTATTCCGGCACCGTCGGCGGCAAGACCGAGGCGGGTCTCTGGACGATCGACTACTCGGGCAGCTATTCCTATTCCGAGGAAAGCGAGCCCAACCGCCAGGACACGATCTTCGATCGCCGCTTCCAGGCAGGTGCCAGCCAGCTCGGCGTGACGCTGTCCGGCCTCGACACGCAGACGCCCGAATATAGCGTCAGCGACCAGCGCCGCTTCACGGACGGAAGCGATCCCATGAGCGCCATCGAGACGACGGATGGCCTCAGCACCGACGACGAATGGGCCGCGCGCCTGGACGTTGCCCGCGACATCCCGCTCGCCTCCGGCACGCTGCAGGTGAAGGCCGGCTTCAAGGGCCGTTTCCGCACCAAGCAGTACGACCTCGACTTCAACAGCTATGACGAACTAACCGACGGCGACTTCCCGACGCTCTCCGGCCTCTCGCGCTCGATCGGCAGCAAGGGGCTGGTCGACATGAACCCCGCCGTCGATCCGCTGGCCGTGCGCGGCTGGTTCCAGGCGAACCGGGATCGCCTGGTCCGGAACGACGACGACAGCATCCTCTCCAGCCTGTCGGCAAGCTATGCCGTCGATGAGGACATCTACGCTGGTTACGGCCAGCTCCGCTACGACAGCGGCGCGCTCCGGGCGGTCGGTGGCGTCCGCATGGAGCACACCGAGAACAAGATGCGCGGCTATGCGATCGATACGGACACGGTGGAAGCCACGCCCGTCACCTTCGACCGCAGCTACACCAACTGGATGCCCAGCCTGAACCTGCGCTTCGAGCCCACCACGAAGCTGGTGCTGCGCGCGGCGGTCACCCGCAGCCTGGTGCGCCCCAACGTCTCCGATCTCGCGCCGCGCTTCTCCTACAATGCCACGGACGGCGAGGGTGAGTTCGGCAACCCCGAGCTCAAGCCCTATCGCTCCTGGAACTTCGACGCATCGGCTGAGTATTATTTCGCCGACAACGCGCTCGCCGAGGTCGCGGTGTTCCACAAGCGGGTGTCGGATTTCATCTTCCAGTCGCGGATCGACGACTACGACTTCGGCGGCGTCGTGATCGACGAGGCGACCGTCCCCTTGAACGGCGACACCGCGAAGGTCTCGGGCGTCGAGCTCAACCTCCAGGCGGCGCTGAACTTCCTGCCGTCGCCGCTCGACGGTCTGCTGGTCGGCGGCAACTATACCTATGTCGATACCAGCGCGACGCTCTACGGTCGCGAGCTGACGCTGCCGGGCAGCTCCAAGCACATCTGGAACGCCTTCGTCGGCTATGACAAGGGTCCGCTCCAGCTGCGGGCCAGCGGCACCTATCGCGGCCGCTACCTCGACGAGGTCACCGCCGATGGCGACGGCGACATCTATGTCGATCATCGCCTGCTGTTCGACGTGGGTGCCAAGCTGCGGGTCGCGCCGGGCGTCCAGCTCACTGCCGACTTCGTCAACATCGGCACCGAGCCGTTCGATCGCTACTATTCGGGCACCGATGCCGGCGGTCGCCGTATCGCCCAGCACGAGGAATATGGCTGGACGGGCAAGTTCGGCTTCAAGATCACGATGTGAGCGGCAGGAAGGTACCCGACATGAACCAGTATCTGGCAGGCGCCGCGCTCGCGATCCTCGCGCTCGCGCAGTCCGCCGTCGCCCAACCCGCGCCGGACGCACCGCCTGCGGGTGCGCTCAAGCTCGATCGCGTCGTGCTGCTGATGCGGCACGGCGTGCGCCCTTCCACCAAGTTCCCGGCGACGCCGGTCGGCACCACCCGCGATCCATGGCCGGCCTGGTCGACGGCCGCGGGCGACCTCACCCCGCACGGCGCAGAGGCGATCCGTCGCCTCGGCGCCTATGACCGCGCGCTGTTCGCGCAGCAGGGCCTGCTCCCCGCGTCCGGCTGCGCTGCCCCGGGCACGGTCGTCGCCTGGGCCAGTTCCGCTTCCCGCGCGATCAAGACCGGCAAGGCGTTCCTGGAGACGCTCCAGCCTGGCTGCGCGGTTCCGCTCGACCATCCGGTCCACGAGGACGACGACGCCGTCTTCCACCCGCTCGACGGCAGCATGGAGATCGACGGGCAAAAGGCACTGGCCTCCGCCCAGGCGCTGCTGCCGCCGGGCGGCATCGCTGGGGAAGTCGCACGCAACGCCGACGCCTTCGCCGTGCTGGAGCGCGTCATCGGCTGCTGCCCGGGCGACGCGTGCGGGGCGACTGCCGCGAAGCACCAGCCGGCCTGCACCGGCCATCGCGAAACCCGGCTACTGGCGGAGCAGGGGGACAAGCCCGATCTCGACGGCGCGCTCGGCTTTGCCTCCACCGCCGGCCAGACCATCCTACTCCAGTATCTGGAGGGGATGCCGATGCGCTCCGTCGGCTGGGGTCGGGCGTCCAAGCGCGACATCCAGACGATGCTGCGTTTCCACCCGGTCAAGTTCCGCTACGAGACCCGCCCGGCCTATGTCGCGGAGCGCGTGGCGGCGCCGATCGCGCGCCGCATCGGCATGGCGCTGAACCAGGGCGATGCACGGGTGACGCTGCTGTTCGGCCATGACAGCAACCTGGCGGCGCTGGGCGGCTTCTACGACCTGCACTGGACGATGGCCGATTATCCGGCGGACGACATCGCGCCGGGCGGGGCGATCGGGTTCGAGCGCTGGAGCGACGCCGCCGGCAACGGCTTCGTCCGTGCGTTCGTCCAGGCGCAGACGATGGATCAAGTCCGCACCCTCGCGCAGCTTGGCAAGCGCAACGCGCCCGACCGTCGCTACATCGCCATTCCGGGCTGTGCCGACGCCGAAACCCCGTGCTCGCTCGCGACCTTCAACCGCATCACCGCCGCCAAGCTCGCGAGCCCGGCGGAGCGCTGATCGAGTGGATCAGCCGGCGACGCGCGCCTGGTTCGGAAGCCAGGCGCGCAGCCGCTCGATCGCTTCCTGCACCAGCGGCGTCGCGACGGCGAAGCTGAAGCGTACGAACTGGTGGCCACGCACCGGATCGAAGTCGACGCCGGGCGCGGTCGCGATGCCGGTATCCGTCAGCATCCGCTTGCAGAAGCCGATGCTGTCGTCCGTCAAGTGCGCGACCGAGGCGTAGATGTAGAAGGCGCCGTCCGGCGGCGCGATCTCGCCGAGGCCGAGTTCCGGCAGCGCGGCCAGCAGCAGTTCGCGGTTGCGGCGATAGGTCTCGACATGCCCCTCCAGTTCGTCGGGCGCGTCGAAGGCGGCGAGCGCGGCATGCTGGCTCAGCGACGGCGGCGTCAGGAACAAATTGCCCATCCGCTTGCGCGCTTCCTCGACCAGGTCGGCCGGCGCGACCATCCAGCCGAGCCGCCATCCGGCCATGCTGAAGTACTTCGAGAAGCTGTTGAGGATGATCGCATCCTCCGCGTGGCGCAGCATCGTGTCCGCCGCCATGCCATAGCTCAGCCCGTGGTAGATCTCGTCGGAGAGGATGCGGATCCCGCGTGCCCGGCACAGCTCGGCGATGCCGGCAAGCTCATCGCTCGGGATGATCGTGCCGGTCGGATTGGCAGGGCTCGCCAGGATCAGCCCCTTGGGTGCCGGGTCGAGCGTCGCCAGCGCCTCACGCGACATCTGGAAGCGCACTTCCTCGCCGCAGTCGATCTCCACCGGCTGCATGTGCAGCGCGCGCAAGGTATTGCGATAGGCGACATAGCCTGGCCGCGCCGTAGCCACCGTGTCGCCCGGCTCGAAGGCGGTGGCGAGCGCCAGCACCAGGGCCGGCGACGCGCCGCAGGTCAGAAGGATGCGTTCCGGCGCGACCTCTACGCCATAGCGCTCGGCATAATGCCGGGCGATCCGCGCCTTCAGCGCCGGGCTTTCCCAATAGCCCATCGCATCGCTGTCGAGCACCTGGTGCGCAGCCGCGATCGCGGTGCTGGGTGCGCCGGTGGAGGGCTGGCCGAACTCCATATGGATGATCGACCGCCCCTCCTGCTTGAGCCGGTGGGCAAGCTGGCTGATGGCGATGGCGTGAAAGGGTTCGACGGTGCTGCGCATCCGCGCCCCATTCCACGACACCGCACTGCGCGCCAGCCCCTCGAGCAACCGAGTACCCCGGCGAAGGGGCCCAGTGGGAACGTCCTCGCAATAGGGCGCCCGCTCTCCACCTCCGTGCGCCTACCTGCGCAGGAGCGCGAGACTAACCGACCTGCGCCTCAACCAGCGCCTTCAGCGCCTCCCCGAACCGCGCGATGCTCGCCTCGCTGAACCCCGCGATGTTGATGCGCCCCGACGCCGCCATGTAGATTGCGTGGTGCTCGCGCAGCCACGCCACCTGGCTGCGCGTGAGGGGCAGGGTGGCGAACATGCCCTTGCCGCCCGCGATCGGCGCCAGGTCGATGCTCCCGATCGTGCCGAGCGCGCTGACACCCTGGCGCAGGGCTACCAGCCGCTCCCGCATCGCATCCAGCTCCCCGCGCCACTCGGCCGCAAGCGCGGCATCCTCCAGCACGATCCGCGCCGCGGCCGCGCCATGGTCGGGCGGCATCGACCAGTTGGCCCGCGCCAGCGCCAGCAGGTTCGAATAGAGGATCGCGCTCGCTTCTGCGTCCGGCGCCACCGTCCACAGCGCGCCCGTGCGCTCACGATAGAGCGCGAAGTTCTTGTCGCACGAATAGGCGAGCAGCCCGTGCCGGCAGCGCGCCAGCACCGCGCGCGCACCCGCCGCGTCGGCGTCCCAGCCGTCGCCCAACCCCTGATAGGCCAGGTCCACGAACGGCACGAGCCCGCGCGCTTCCACCCGCTCGGCAATCTCCGCCCACAGCGCGGCATCGGGATCGATGCCGGTCGGGTTGTGGCAGCAGCCGTGCAGCAGCACCGCGTCGCCGGGCGCAGCCTTGTCGAGCGCCGCAAGCAGCGCCGCCCCGTCCAGCGTCTGGCTGGCTACGTCGAACGCGTCGAACGCCTCCGGCGTCAGCCCCGCCGCGGCAAAGATCGGGGCATGGTTCGGCCAGCTCGGCGTCGCGATCCAGATGCGCGAGACACCCGCACGGGCGAGCAGCTCCGCGCCCAGCCGCAGCGCGCCGGTTCCCCCCGGCGTCTGGATGCCCGCCACCCGCTCGGCCGGCACGGCATCGCCCAGCACCAGCGGCGCCAGCGCGGCGACGAAGCCCGCGTCGCCTTCCGGCCCCAGGTAGGACTTGCTGTCCTGCGTCGCGAGCAGCCGTTCCTCCGCCTTCTTCACCGCGCCCATCACCGGCGTGCCGCCCGCTGCATCGCGGAACACGCCCACGCCCAGGTCCAGCTTGAACGGCCGCGGGTCGTAGCGGTACGCGCCGATCAGCGCCAGCAACGGGTCGGCAGGCAGGAGCGAAAGCTGTTCGAAGGCCATGATCTCTTCCGGATGGAGCAACGCGCCACCACGGTCGCGTCGGATAGGGCGCGACGGTTACCCTCGCAGCAGGGCCCGGCGCAATCGCCTTGCAGCCATCCGCAGCCCCCGGCGTTGGGCAGCCCAGCAGGAGGCACTGGATGATCACCGTTCACCATCTCGAGAATAGCCGATCGCAGCGTGTGCTCTGGCTCCTGGAGGAGCTTGGACTCCCCTATGCCGTGCGCCGCTACGAGCGGGACAAGGCGACGATGCTCGCCCCGCCGGAGTTGCGGCGGGTCCATCCGCTCGGCAAGTCGCCGGTGATCCAGGACGCGGCCGGCGCCGGCGGCAGCCCGGCGGTGATCGCGGAAACGGGTGCGATCGTCGAATATCTGGTCGAAAAGGCGGATGGCCGGCTCGGCGCGCCTGCGCATCGCGAATCCGCGCTGCGCTACCGCCATTTCCTCCACTATGCGGAAGGATCGCTGATGCCGCCCCTGCTGGTGAAGCTGGTGCTCGGCCGCGTGCCGGTGTTCGGCAGGGCGGCGCAGCGCCGCATCCAGCCGATGATCGACGTCCATCTCGATTTCATCGAGGCCGAACTCTCCCGGCGCGACTGGTTCGCGGGCGACGAGTTCACCGCCGCCGACATCATGATGAGCTTTCCGCTGGAGGCGGCGCGCAACCGGGCGGGTCTCGACGAGTCCCGCCCGGCCACGATCGATTGGCTGGAGCGCATCCATGCGCGCCCGGCCTATGGCGCGGCGCTGGCGAAGGGCGGGCCCTACGCCTACGCCTGAGTGGCCTCAGCCGATGTGCCGGAAGCTGTCCGGGGCATCGGCGCGCGGCGTGCCGGAGGGCGCTTGCGGCGGCTCGATCTCCGCCGGCTCCGGCGCATCCAGGCCGCCCTCCCACTTGGCGATCACGGTCGCCGCGATCGCATTGCCGATCACGTTCGTGGCCGTCCGGCCCATGTCCAGGAAGTGATCGACCGCCAGGATCAGCAGCAGGCCGGCTTCCGGGATCTTGAACATCGACAGCGTGGCCGCGATCACCACCAGGCTCGCGCGCGGCACGCCGGCGATGCCCTTGGACGTGACCATCAGCACCAGCAGCATGGTGATCTGCTGCCCCAGCGACAGGTCGATGCCATAGGCCTGCGCGATGAAGATCGACGCGAACGTCATGTACATCATCGAGCCGTCGAGGTTGAACGAATAGCCCAGCGGCAGCACGAAGCTCGCGATGCGCGGCGGAACGCCGAACCGGTCGAGCGCCTCGAGCGTGCGCGGGAAGGCCGCTTCCGAAGAGGCGGTGGAGAAGCCGACCAGGATCGGCTCGCGCAGATACCGGATCAGCTGGCCGATCCGCGGGCCGATCATCAGGAAGGCGATGCCGAACAGCAGCAGCCACAGCGAGGCGAGGCCCGCATAGACGCTGGCCATGAAATAGGCGAGCTGCCCGATCACGCTCGGGCCCTGCTCGGCGAGCGTTCCGGCGACCGCTGCGAACACCGCGATCGGTGCGAATCGCATCACATAGTCGGTGATCTGCAGCATCACCGACACCAGCGCCTCGAGCGCGCGGGTGAGGGGGGCTGCCTTCTCGCCCACCGCCGTCATCGCGACGCCCACGAACACAGAGAAGACGACGATCTGGAGGATCTCGTTGGTCGCCATCGCCTCGACCATCGAGGCCGGCACGATGTGGCTGATGAAGTCCTTGAGGTTGAACGACGCCTTCGCCAGCCCGGCGGAAGCATCTGCCGGCGGCATCGGCAGCCCCAGGCCGACACCCGGCTGCAAGAGGTTCACCAGGATCAGGCCGACCGTCAGCGACAACAGGCTCGCCCCCACGAACCATGCGAACGCACGCAGGCCGACCCGCCCGAGTGCACTGGTGTCGCCCATGTGCGTGATGCCCACCACCAGCGTCGAAAACACCAGCGGCGCGATGATCATCTTGATCAGCCGCAGGAACAATGCGGTCACGATCGAGAAATAGCCGGCGATGTCCTTCAACTGCGCGGTGCCGGCGCCGCCCGCATCATCCAGGGACGCGTTCAGCACCCAGCCGACGACCAGGCCCGCGACCAGACCGAAGAGAATATAGGCGGTAAGCCGCTTGGCCATTCAGAAAAACCCCCGGGGAAGAAGGCCGGCAACCAAGGGGAATGCGCCGCCCGGGTCAAGCCGATTGTCCGCGGCGCGGTGGCGCTCCCGCCCTTTTTTCACAGCCTCAGGAACCCTTGGCAAAAGAACGCAACAGGCGCCTGTGCGGATCGCTTGGCAAGGTCGCGGCTTGCTTCTAATCAGCGCCCATGATTTCGACCAACGATGTTCGCCGCTCGTTCCTCGACTATTTCGAGAAGGAGGGGCATGCGCGCGTGCCGTCTGCGCCGCTGGTGCCGCAGAACGATCCCACGCTGATGTTCGTGAACGCCGGCATGGTCCCGTTCAAGAACGTCTTCACCGGGCTGGAGACGCGCCCCTACAGCACCGCGACCTCGTCGCAGAAGTGCGTGCGTGCAGGCGGCAAGCACAACGACCTCGACAACGTCGGCTACACCGCGCGCCACCACACCTTCTTCGAAATGCTCGGCAACTTCTCGTTCGGCGACTATTTCAAGGATCGCGCGATCGAGCTCGCCTGGAACCTGATCACCCGCGAATGGGGGATCGCCAAGGACCGGCTGCTCGTCACCGTCTACCACACTGACGACCAGGCGGCCGAGCTCTGGAAGAAGATCGCCGGCCTTTCCGACGATCGCATTATTCGCATCGCCACCAAGGACAATTTCTGGGCGATGGGCGACGACGGCCCCTGCGGCCCGTGCTCGGAAATCTTCTTCGACCATGGCGATCACATCGCCGGCGGCCCGCCGGGATCGCCGGACGAGGACGGCGATCGCTTCGTCGAGATCTGGAACCTCGTCTTCATGCAGTATCTGCAGGCGGGGAACGAGATCATCGGCGAGCTGCCGCGCCCGTCGATCGACACCGGCATGGGCCTGGAGCGCGTCGCCGCCGTCCTGCAGGGCGTCCATGACAACTACGACACGGACACCTTCCGCGCGCTGATCGACGAATCGGGTGCGCTCACCGGTGCGGCCACCGATGGTCCGATGCAGGCGAGCCATCGCATCATCGCCGACCATCTGCGCGCCTCGGGCTTCCTGGTCGCCGACGGCGTCCTGCCGGCAAACGAAGGTCGTGGCTATGTGCTCCGCCGCATCATGCGCCGCGCGATGCGCCACGCGCACCTGCTAGGCGCCAAGCAGCCGCTGATGCACCGCATGGTGCCTTCGCTGGTGGCCGAGATGGGCGCCGCCTATCCGGACCTGGTGCGCGCGCAGCCGCTGATCGAGGCGACGCTGCTCCAGGAGGAGACCCGTTTCCGCCAGACGCTCGACAAGGGCCTGCGCCTGCTCGAGGAAGCGACCGCCGGTATGGCCAAGGGCGATACGCTCGCGGGCGAAACCGCGTTCAAGCTCTACGACACCTTCGGTTTCCCCTACGACCTGACCGAGGACGCGCTGCGCAGCCAGGGTCTGGGGGTCGATCGCGCCGGCTTCGAAACCGCAATGGCCGAGCAGAAGCGCGCCGCCCGTGCCGCGTGGAAGGGATCGGGCGCCAAGGCCTCGGACGAAGTCTGGTTCGACATCGTCGAGGAAAGCGGCGCCACCGAATTCACCGGCTATGCGGTCGCCGAAGGCCAGGGCGAAGTGATCGCGCTGGTCCGCGACGGCGCCCGTGTCGACCGGGCCGAGGCAGGCGAGGAAGTATTCGTCGTCACCAACCAGACGCCCTTCTATGCGGAAAGCGGCGGCCAGGTCGGCGACAGCGGCACGATCGACACCGACAAGGGCCTGTCGGCCACCGTGCTCGACACGTCCAAGCAGCTCGGCAAGCTCCACGTCCACCGCACGCGCATCGACGCCGGCACGCTGGCGGTCGGCGACAGCGTGCACCTGGCGATCGACACCGCACGTCGTGGCCAGATCCGCGCCAACCACTCCGCCACCCATCTGCTGCACGAGGCGCTGCGCGAGCAGCTCGGCACCCACGTCGCACAGAAGGGCAGCCTGGTGGCGCCCGAGCGGCTCCGCTTCGACTTCTCGCAGCCGACCCCGATCTCGCCCGCCGACATCGCCGAGGTCGAGGCGCAGGTGAACGCACAGGTGCGCGGCAACGGCACCGTCACCACGCGTCTGATGACCCCGGACGACGCCATCGCGATGGGCGCGATGGCGCTGTTCGGCGAAAAGTACGGCGACGAGGTACGCGTCGTCTCGATGGGCGAGGATGCCGAGGGCACCTATTCGATCGAGCTGTGCGGCGGCA
The DNA here is from genome assembly GCF_022346685.1 of Sphingomonas sp. ACRSK. Classification (NCBI taxonomy): domain Bacteria; kingdom Pseudomonadati; phylum Pseudomonadota; class Alphaproteobacteria; order Sphingomonadales; family Sphingomonadaceae; genus Sphingomonas; species Sphingomonas sp. ACRSK. The sequence goes on from NZ_JAKRNR010000017.1 coordinate 29,598, forward strand.
CGCACGTCAACGCGCTCGGCGAGATCGGCGTGTTCAAGATCGTCGGCGAAGGTGCTGTGTCGAGCGGCGTCCGCCGCATCGAGGCGCTGACGGGCGAGGCCGCACGCCAGTGGCTCGCCGGCCGCGACGAAAAGCTGCGCGAAGCCGCTGCCCTGCTCAAGGCTACCCCGGACGAGGTGCCCGGTCGCGTCGCGACGCTGGTCGAGGAACGCCGTCGCCTCGAGCGCGAGCTTGCCGAGGCCAAGAAAGCGCTGGCCCTTGGCGGCGGGGCCGGTGCGGCACCGGCGGGTCCGGAGACGGTCGGCGGCGTCGCCTTCGTCGGCCAGGTGCTCGACGGCCTTGAGGCAAAGGCGCTGCGCGGCGCGGTGGACGAGGCCAAGCAGCGCATCGGCTCCGGCGTCGTCGCGCTGGTCGCCGTCAACGAAGGCCGCGCCTCGGTCGCAGTTGGGGTCACCGCCGATCTGGTCGGCACCCACAGCGCCGTCGATCTGGTCAAGGCCGCGGTCGCGGCACTCGGCGGCCAGGGCGGCGGCGGCCGTCCCGACATGGCCCAGGGCGGCGGCCCCGACGGCGACAAGGGCGCCGAAGCCCTCGCTGCCGTCCGCGCAGTGCTGGAGCCGGTCGCGGCCTGAACGGGCAGGGGAGCGGGCCACTGCCCCGCTCCTCCGTCGCTGCCCTGCGCCTTCGGCGCGGCCCCCTCCGAGTGGCTGCGCGCGAGGTGCCTCAGTCTCTGGGGGTGCAAGACGCCTCGCTGCTGCCGAGGGCGAAGCCGTACCCCGGCGAAGGCCGGGGCCCAGGGTCCCACGCGCTGTCGCTTCGGGATCGTGCGCCGAGGGCCAGTAGCGAGACAGTGAGAAGAGTGGCCGCTAACCTTCTGTAAGCGCGCAAGAACTTTGTAATAAGACGTAGCGCTTGCCTTGGGCTCCGGCGGTCGCCCTGGCTACGATGCCTCCACCGCGAGCGCCTGCACCAATCGACCCCGAACCTACCCCGCAACCTCGCTCCGCCGCGTGCGCCGCAAGCGGGGCTCGCGCTCCAGCCCGGCACCTTCGCGGATCTCGCGGCGCAGTTCGTCGCGCTTCTCGTGGATGGAGGCGATCACGGGTCCCATCGCCACGCCCATTTCGACCAGCACCGCCTCCGATAGCTGAAGCGAGCTCTCCAAAGTTTCCGGCACGGCTTCGGTAACCCCCGCCGCATAGAGTTCGGCCGCATGCGCCGCATCGCGCGCGCGCGCGACGATGGTGAGGTTCGGAACCCACCCGCGCACCCGCCGTGCGATCCGCACCGTCAGCACCGGCTCGTCCATCGTCAGGATCAGCGCCGTTGCGCGTCCCAGGTTCAGGCGATCGACGAGCTCCGGCCGCACCACGTCGCCGAAGATCACGGGGTAACCGTGCCGACGCGCCGCCGCCACCGTGTCGATGTTCGATTCGACCGCGATGAACGGCTTGTCGTGCGCACGCAGCATATCCGCGACCATGCGCCCAACCCGGCCGAAGCCGATGATGACCGCACCCGGCCCCTCCGCGCTCGGCTGCGGTTCCTCGACCCCGCTCCCCAGGTCGATCTTGCGCGCCGCGCGTTTGCCGATCATCGCGAGCAGCGGCGTGATCGTGAGGCCGATCGCCGTCACCGTCTGCCAAAAGGCGGCGGTCGAGGGCTGGATCAGATGCGCCTGTGCCGCCGTCGCCAGCACGATCAGCGTCGTCTCGGACGGACTCGCCATCAGCAGGCTGGTCTCGGCGGCGACGCCGCGGCGCAGGCGCGCGACCCGCAGCATCGCGCCCGTGATCAGCGCCTTCACCAGCACCACGCCGCCGACCGCCGCTGCCAGCGACAGCCAGTTCTCGGCGATCGAGCGCAGGTCCAGGCTCATGCCGACCGTGATCAGGAATACGCCCAGCGCCAGTCCCTTGAAGGGCGCGGTGATCACCTCGACCTCGGTGTGATACTCGGTCTCGGCGATCAACAGGCCGGCGAGCAGTGCGCCGACGATCGGCGACAGGCCGGCGACGGTCGTCACCATGCTGGCCACGATCACCACCAGCAGGCTCGCCGACAGGAACAGCTCCGGGCTCTTGGTCCGCGCCGCCTGGGCGAACAGCCGCGGCAGGATCAGCCGGCCGCCGACGAACAGCGCCACGATCGCGACCGTTCCCCAGATCAGCGTGTTGGCGAGGCCGCCCCAGCCGGCATCCTGCGCGTTGGGTGCCAGGGCGCCGAGCGCGAAGATGATCGGCACCAGCGCCAGGTCCTCGAACAACAGCATCGAAAAGGCGGTGCGCCCGACGAGGCTGGTCGTGCCCGCCATCGGCAGCACCAGCGCGGTCGACGACAGCGCCAGCGCCAGCCCGAGCCCCATCGCGCCCGGAAGCCCCTGGCCGAGCAGGAACAGCGCGCCGGCGATCGCAGCCCCCGACACCAGCAGCTCCGACGCGCCCAGGCCGAACACTTGGCTGCGCATCGCCCATAGGCGCCGGAACGATAGCTCCAGCCCGATCGAGAACAGCAGCAGCACGATGCCGAATTCGGCAAAGGGGTCGATCGAGTGCCTGTCCGTGATGGTGACGTGGAACAGCCACGGAAGCCGATCCACCAGCGCGCCCAGTCCTGCGGGGCCAACCAGCACGCCCACCAGGATGAAGCCGATCACCGGGTTGACGCGGAAGCGGGCGAACGCCGGGATCACGAGCCCTGCGGCCCCCAGGATGACGAGGGAGTCGCTGAACGGCGTCGAATCGATCGGGAGTGGCATGCCGCCTTTGTTGCGGATGGCGACCCGTCTGCCAACGCCGCGGAGCGCGGCGCACGCCGTTTACCGCATCCTCAACAAAAAGGGGCCGGCGGATCGCTCCGCCGGCCCCTCGTTGTTACGCGCTTCGGCGAAGATCAGGCGCCGATCGCGCCCATCTTGTTCTCCAGGTTCACGCGGACCTGCTCGAAGAACTGCTCGGTCGTCATCCAGGGCTGGTCCGGGCCGATCAGGATCGCGAGATCCTTGGTCATGTGGCCGTTCTCCACGGTCTCGATGCAGACGCGCTCCAGCGTCTCGGCGAACTGGGTCACCTCCGGCGTGCCGTCGAACTTGCCGCGATACTTGAGGCCGCCGGTCCACGCGAAGATCGACGCGATCGGGTTGGTCGAGGTCGCCTTGCCCTGCTCGTGCTGGCGATAGTGGCGGGTGACGGTGCCGTGCGCCGCTTCCGCCTCGATCGTCTTGCCGTCCGGCGTCATCAGCACCGAGGTCATCAGGCCCAGCGAGCCGAAGCCCTGCGCCACCTGGTCCGACTGCACGTCGCCGTCATAGTTCTTGCAGGCCCACACGAACTCGCCGTTCCACTTCAGCGCGGAGGCGACCATGTCGTCGATCAGGCGGTGCTGGTAGATGATGCCGGCAGCCTGGAACTGGTCGGCGAACTCGGCCGCGAACACCTCTTCGAAGATGTCCTTGAAGCGGCCGTCATAGGCCTTGAGGATGGTGTTCTTGGTCGACAGGTACAGCGGCCAGCCGCGGCCCAGGCTGTAGTTCATGCTGGCACGGGCGAAGTCGCGGATCGACTCGTCCAGGTTGTACATGCCCATCGCGACGCCCGCTGCCGGGAAGTCGAACACCTCGTGCTCGATCACCTGGCCGTCGACGCCCTCGAACTTCATGGTCAGCTTGCCGGCACCCGGCACCTTGAAGTCGGTCGCCTTGTACTGGTCGCCGAACGCATGGCGGCCGACGACGATGGGGTGGGTCCAGCCCGGGATCAGCCGCGGCACGTTCTGGATCACGATGGGCTCGCGGAAGATCACGCCGCCCAGGATGTTGCGGATCGTGCCGTTGGGCGAACGCCACATCTTCTTGAGGCCGAATTCCTCGACGCGCGCCTCGTCCGGGGTGATCGTCGCGCACTTCACGCCGACGCCGTACTTCTGGATCGCCTTGGCCGAATCGATCGTGATCTGGTCGTCGGTCTCGTCGCGCTTCTGGATGCCCAGGTCGTAATATTCGAGGTCGATGTCGAGGTACGGGAGGATCAGCCGCTCGCGGATCCATGCCCAGATGATGCGGGTCATCTCGTCGCCGTCGATCTCCACGACGGGCGTCTTCACCTTGATCTTGGCCATGATCTCGCTTTCCGTGTTGGCTGGATGGGTTGCCGTGCGTCCTAGGAGCAACCCGGGCGGCGATCAACCGGGGAGCCGGCCGGGGGAGGGCGCGTCGACCAAGCGCGCGTGTTGTCAGGCGAACGGGGCGCGGGTACACCCACGTACATGGCATCTTTGGAAAAACCGCCGATCGTGACGACGACGGTGAAATGGCGCTGGCCCTCGGTTCACCCCGAGGGGCGCAAATATGTAGCGATCTCTGCCCTCGTCGCGGCGATCTTCCTCTTCTTCGTCTGGGACGAGCTCGGCTTCGTGCTGGTCGGCTTCACCATCTGGGTGGCCGCCTTCTTCCGCGATCCCATCCGGGTGACGCCCCAGGGCGCCGACCTGATCGTGGCGCCGGCCGACGGCCTGGTGACGATGATCGAGCGTGTGCCGCTGCCGCCCGAGCTGCGCGGCCCCAACGGTCTGGGCGAAGAGCCGCTGGTCCGCGTCTCGATCTTCATGAGCGTGTTCGACGTCCACATCAATCGCTCGCCGATCGCGGGCACCGTTCGCCAGGTCGTCTACATCTCGGGCAAGTTCCTGAACGCCGACCTCAACAAGGCGAGCGACGAGAACGAGCGCCAGCACATCGTGGTCGAGGACATGTACGGCCGCCGCATCGGCTTCACCCAGATCGCGGGCCTCGTCGCCCGCCGCATCGTCGGCTTCGTGAAGCCCGGCGACATCATCGCCGCCGGCCAGCGCGTCGGCCTGATCCGCTTCGGCAGCCGCGTCGACGTGTTCCTGCCCGACGGCATCGAGCCGCAGGTGATCCTCGGCCAGCGCAGCATCGCAGGGGAAACCATCCTCGGCCGCCCGGCAGTGCCGGCACCCGCCGGCGTCGCGCAGTAAGGCGGCCGCAATGCGTCGTCCTCGTCCCACGCGCGGCATTCCGCTGCGCGCTGTCGCCCCCAACGCGGTCACCGCGCTGGCCCTCTGCTCCGGCCTCACCGGCATTCGCTTTGCGATCGCGGGCGATTGGGAGCGTGCGATCATCATGATCCTGGTCGCGGGCGTGCTGGACGGGATCGACGGCCGCATCGCGCGCCTGGTTCACGGGCAGAGCCGCTTCGGGGCCGAGCTCGATTCGCTCTCCGACGCGATTTCCTTCGGCGTCTCGCCCGCGCTGATCCTCTATCTCTGGTCGCTGGTGGCGGCGCCCCGGATCGGTTGGATCTGCGCGCTCGTCTATGCCGTCTTCTGTGCGCTCCGGCTCGCCCGGTTCAACGCCCAGATCGACGTGGTGGAGCAGCCGCACAAGTCCGCCGGCTTCCTCACCGGCATTCCCGCACCCGCGGGTGCGGGCCTTGCCATGCTGCCCATCTACATCTGGCTCTGGTCGGGGGAGGCGGTGTTCCGCTCCCCCTGGATCGTCGCCCCCTGGGTGGCGTTCATCGCCTTCCTGATGGTCTCCAGTCTCGCGACCTACAGCTGGTCGTCGCTGAAGCTTCGGCGCAACATCCGGTTCGAGGCGATCGTGGTGGTGGTGATCGTCGCGGCAGCGCTGGTTTCGGCGCCCTGGCAGACGCTGACCGTGGTCTGCGTCGGCTACCTCGCCACGCTGCCCTTCAGCATCCGCTCCTACCGTCGGGTCAAGCGGCTGCGCGAAGGGTCCGCGCCGTCGCCCGCTGCCGGATAAGGTTGCGGCGCGACGACAGCCGCACCGCCGGCAGGCGCTCCATCGGAACCTCGGGGCCATGGCGCAGCAGGCGGGCGATCCGTTGCCACTGCGGTGCCACAGTTGCAACGATGGTCGAGATTGCCACCGCAAGGGTGAGGGCGAAGAGCAGTGAAGCAAACAGACTGGCCATGAAAACCTCCGAACGCTTGCCGGAACACGGTAACGCTTCTTTAAGACATAAGAGGCGTTCGCCGCTTTGGTTCCGAAATCCTGTTGTGAACATGGTATGTTCCACATTCGTTCCACCTGTCAACGCTTGATCTGAAGCGGCGGCTGGGCTAAGCGCGCCGCCTCAACCCCGCATGGGAAGCGCACATACCGGTGTTCCGGGCCTTGAAGGTCCTCGAATTCCTGCTTCCCAGAGGCTCAACCGGAAGGAGTTATCCCTATGGCGGCACCTGTCGTCTCCATGCAGCAGCTGCTCGAATCGGGCGCGCACTTCGGTCACCAGACCCACCGCTGGAACCCGAAGATGAAGCCGTATATTTTCGGCGACCGTAACGGTGTTCACATCCTCGACCTGTCGCAGACCGTGCCGCTCTTCGCGCGCGCTCTCGAGTTCGTGTCGTCGACCGTCGCCGCCGGCGGCAAGGTGCTGTTCGTCGGCACCAAGCGCCAGGCGCAGGAGCCGATCGCCGACGCCGCGCGCAAGTCGGGCCAGCACTTCGTCAACCACCGCTGGCTGGGCGGCATGCTCACCAACTGGAAGACGATCAGCAACTCGATCAAGCGCCTCAAGACGCTCGAGGAGCAGCTGTCGGGCGACACGCACGGCCTCACCAAGAAGGAAGTGCTGCAGCTCACCCGTGAGCGCGACAAGCTCGAGCTGTCGCTGGGCGGTATCCGCGACCTGGGCGGCATTCCCGACATCATGTTCGTGATCGACGCCAACAAGGAAGAGCTGGCGATCAAGGAAGCCAACAAGCTCGGCATCCCGGTCGTCGCGATCCTCGACTCGAACGTCTCGCCGGAAGGCATCGCCTTCCCGGTGCCGGCGAACGACGACGCGAGCCGCGCCATCCGCCTGTACTGCGAAGCCGTGGCGATCGCCGCGACCCGTGGTGGCCAGCAGCAGATGCAGCAGGCCGATTTCGACGTTGGCGCGATGGACGAGCCGCCGGTCGAGGAGGCGCTGGGCGCCGACCAGACCGTTGCTGCCGAGGGCGAGCAGCAGATCAACGCCTGATCGGCGCGGATCGAATGATTTCGGGCGGGGTGGGGCAGGTGCCTCGCCCCGCCCGTAGCTTTAGCTGAGATACAAGGAACCAGGACATGGCAGAGATCACCGCCGCCGCCGTCAAGGAACTGCGCGAGCGTTCGGGCGCGGGCATGATGGATTGCAAGAAGGCGCTGGCCGAGAGCGGCGGCGACATGGAAGCGGCCGTCGACTGGCTGCGTACCAAGGGCCTGGCTGCCGCCGCCAAGAAGTCCAGCCGCACCGCGGCAGAGGGCCTGGTCGGCGTAGCGGTTGCCGGCACCATCGGTGCTGCGGTCGAGGTTAACTCCGAAACCGACTTCGTCGCGAAGAACGAGCAGTTCCAGAACTTCGTTCGTGAAGTGACCCAGGTCGCGCTGTCGGTTGGCGACGACGTCGAGGCGATCAAGGCTGCGGCGATGCCGTCGGGCACCACCGTGGGCGACGTGCTCACCCACAACATCGCCACGATCGGCGAGAACCAGTCGCTCCGCCGCGCAAAGCGCCTCGAAGTGACCAGCGGCGCGATCGTCCCGTACGTGCACAACGCGACCTCGGCCGGCCTCGGCAAGATCGGCGTGCTCGTCGCGCTCGAATCGACCGCTTCGGACGAAGTGCTGCAGAAGCTCGGCAAGGACCTGGCGATGCACATCGCCGCGGCCTTCCCGCTGGCGCTGTCGGTCGACGATCTCGACCCGGAAGTCGTCGAGCGCGAAGCTGCGGTTCTGCGTGAGAAGAACGCCGAGAAGATCGTCGGCAAGAGCGCCGAAGTGGCCGAGAAGATCCTCAACGGCCCGATCGAGAAGTTCAAGAAGGAGAACGCGCTCCTGACCCAGGCATTCGTCATGGACGGCAAGACGCCGGTTCAGGACGTGATCGCCAAGGCGGGCAAGGACGCCGGCGCCTCGATCGTGCTGAAGGACTACGTCCGCTTCCAGCTCGGCGAGGGCATCGAGAAGGAAGAGAGCGACTTCGCGGCAGAGGTTGCGGCAACCGCCGGCCTTACCAAGTAAGCATCGCTTTTCTCGCGATTTCTTCTGGCGGGCGCGGCTACCTTCGGGTGGTCGCGCCCGTCCTCGTATTCACGGGATCTGCACGGCATCTGCGCTTGGCATCGCAGCCGCCGCCGCCTAAGGTCCGCGCCATTCCCGAACCCCGTACGTACAAGGTGTCATGACCCTGCCTCGCTTCGATCGCATCCTTTTGAAACTCTCGGGCGAGGTCCTGATGGGGCCGGGTCAGTTCGGCATCGATCCCGCCACCTGCGATCGCGTCGCGCGGGAAGTGAAGGCCGCTCGGGACGAGGGGCATGAACTCTGCCTCGTCGTCGGCGGCGGCAACATCTTCCGCGGCCTCGCCGGTGCTGCTCAGGGCTTCGACCGCGCCAGCGCCGATTACATGGGCATGCTCGCGACCGTGATGAACGCGCTTGCCATGCAGAACGCGCTGGAGCGGATCGGTGTCGAGACGCGCGTCCAGTCGGCGATCCCGATGGCATCGGTGTGCGAGCCGTACATCCGCCGTCGCGCCGTCCGCCATATGGAGAAGGGGCGGGTCGTGATCTTCGCCGCAGGCACCGGCAGCCCGTTCTTCACGACGGATACGACCGCCGCGCTCCGCGCCGCCGAAATGAACTGCAGTGCGCTGTTCAAGGGCACCAGCGTCGACGGCGTCTACGATGCCGATCCGAAGAAGGTGCCGACTGCCAAGCGCTACGACACGCTGAGCTTCGGGCGGGTGCTCGCGGACGACCTCAAGGTGATGGACGCGAGCGCCGTCGCCCTGTGCCGCGACAACGACATTCCCATCGTCGTGTTCAACATTCGCGACGAGGGCAATCTGGCAGCCGTGCTGCGCGGTCAGGGCACCGCCACCGTCGTCCAGAACCAGACCAACGCTTAAAAGAACAGGAGCCTGATTCATGGCCGCATATAGCAAGGCCGACCTCGAACGCCGCATGGCCGGCGCGGTCGAGGCGCTGAAGGGCGATCTGGGCGGTCTCCGGACCGGCCGCGCCTCCGTCTCGCTGCTCGATCCGGTGACGGTCGAGGTCTATGGCGCGCACATGCCGCTCAACCAGGTCGCGACCGTGTCTGCGCCGGAGCCGCGCATGCTCTCCGTCCAGGTGTGGGACAAGTCGAACGTCGGGCCTGCCGACAAGGCGATTCGCTCCGCCGGCCTTGGCCTCAATCCGATCGTGGACGGCCAGACGCTGCGCCTGCCGATCCCCGACCTGACGGAAGAGCGTCGCAAGGAACTTGCGAAGCTCGCCGGCCAATATGCTGAAAAGGCACGGATTGCGGTCCGCAATGTTCGTCGCGACGGCATGGACAGCCTGAAGGCCGACGAGAAGAAAGGCCTGATGTCCGAGGACGAGCGCAAGCGCCACGAGACCGAGGTGCAGAAGCTCACCGACGCGACCATCGTCGATCTCGACGCGGCCGCCGCGGCCAAGGAAAAGGAAATCCTGGGCAAGTGAGGTCGCTTGCGGCTTCGGTTCCGGCGTCGGGTGGGGCGGGTGCTGTGGTGCCACGCCACGTCGCGATCATCATGGACGGGAACGGCCGCTGGGCGAAGGCCCGGCGGCTGCCGCGGATCGCCGGGCACCGCCAGGGGGCGGAGGCGGTGCGCCGTGTCGCCCGCGCCGCCCGCGAACTGGGGATCGAGGCGCTCACCCTCTACGCCTTCTCGTCCGAGAACTGGCGCCGGCCGGAGGAAGAGGTCAGCGACCTCATGGGCCTGCTGCGCCATTTCCTGCGCAGCGAGATCGACGAGCTCGCCCGCGAGAACGTCCGCCTGCACGTCATCGGCGACTGGCGCCGCCTCTCGCCCGATCTCGTCCGGCTGATCGAGGACGCGATCGCGCGCACGGCCCGCAACACCGGCTGCCAGCTGGCGATCGCGCTCAACTATGGCGCGCAGGCGGAGATCGCCGCCGCCGCCCGTCAGCTCGCCGCCCGCGTGCGCGATGGCGAAATGGCGGTCGAGGCGATCGACGAGGCCGCGATCGAGGATGCGCTCACCACCCGCGATCTTCCGCCGCTCGACCTCCTGATCCGCACGTCGGGCGAGGTGCGGCTCTCGAACTTCCTGCTGTGGCAGGCGGCCTATGCCGAACTGCTGTTCGTCGACACGCTCTGGCCCGACTTCGGCGCCGATGCGCTTGCGGACGCGGTCGCCCAGTTCGGCCGCCGTCACCGCCGCTTCGGTGGCCTGTGAGCGATCCCTCGGCGCCCGCGCGGCGTTCTGATCTCGGCGTCCGCGCGGTCGCGGGCGTCGCCATGATCGGCGTCGCCGGCCTCGCGCTCTACGCGGGCGGCTTCCTCTTCTGGCTGCTGGTGGCCGTCGCGGCGCTGTTCATGATGGCGGAGTGGGCAGACCTCCACCGCGCCGCCTATGCGGACAAGCGCCTTGCGCAGTTCGCGCTGTTCGTGCCCGTCGCGATCATGGCCCCGCTCGCCGCCGGACCCGGCTTTCTCGCGCTCGGCCTGATTGCAGGCGCCGCCTTCTTCACGGTTATCATCACGCGCCGCCCAGGTCTCGCTCACGGCATCGTCTATGTGGGGCTTCCGGTCCTGGCGCTGCTGCTGTTGCGCAACCAGGAACACGGCGTGCTGCTCAGCCTCTGGGCGATGGCGCTGGTCTGGGCCTGCGACATCGGTGCCTATTTCGCCGGCCGCTCGATCGGCGGCCCGAAGCTCGCGCCCACCATCAGCCCCAACAAGACCTGGGCCGGCCTTATCGGCGGCGTGCTCGCGGCGAGCGTCTTCGGCGCGGCGCTCCAGCCGCTCGGGCTCCCGCTCCACCTGGTGCTCGCGACGCCGCTCCTCGCGGTGCTGGCGCAGATGGGCGACCTGTACGAGAGCCAGCTCAAGCGTCGCGCGGGCGTCAAGGACTCGGGCAACATCCTCCCTGGCCACGGCGGCGTGCTGGACCGGCTCGACGGCCTCGTGCCCGTCGCCCCCGCCGCCGCGCTGATGGTCGAGCTTGCGAAGATCACATGGTGAAGCGCGTTTCCATCCTGGGTGCGACGGGGTCGATCGGCACCTCGACGCTGGACCTGATCGTCCGCGCGCCCGACCAGTTCGAAGTGCTGGCCCTCACCGCCAACCGCGACGTGAAGAAGCTGGCCGAGGCCGCGATCCGCACCCGCGCCCGCCGCGCCGTGGTCGCCGATCCAGAATGCCTCGACGCGCTGCGCGACGCCCTCGCCGGCAGCGACACCGAGGCTGCGGCGGGACCGGATGCGGTCGCCGAGGCAGCCTCGATGGGCGCCGACTGGACCATGGCGGCGATCGTCGGCACCGCCGGCCTTCGCCCCGTCATGGCCGCGCTCCAGACCGGGGCGACCGTCGCGCTCGCCAACAAGGAGGCGCTGGTCTCCGCCGGTGCCGTGGCGACCGCGGCCGCCCGCGCCCATGGCGCGACGCTGCTGCCGGTCGATTCCGAGCACAATGCCGTCTTCCAGTGCTTCGACTTCGCGGCACCCGAGCGGGTGCGCCGCATCGTGCTCACCGCCAGCGGCGGTCCGTTCCGCGAGACCAGCCTGGAGGCGATGCGCGCGATCACCCCGGCCCAGGCCGTCGCCCATCCCAACTGGTCGATGGGCGCCAAGATCTCGGTCGATTCCGCCACCATGATGAACAAGGGGCTGGAACTGATCGAGGCGTTCCACCTCTTCCCGGTTTCCGCCGAGCAGCTCGACGTCATCGTCCACCGCCAGTCGGTGGTGCATTCGATGGTGGAGTATGTCGACGGCTCCGTGCTCGCGCAGATGGGCACGCCCGACATGCGCACCCCGATCGCGCATACGCTCGCCTGGCCCGATCGCATGGCGACGCCCTGCGCCCCGCTCGATCTCGCCGCGATCGGCCGCCTCGATTTCGAGCCTGCCGACCCGGTCCGTTTCCCTGCGCTCTCGCTCGCGCGCGCGGCGCTAGAGGCCGGCGGCGCCCGCCCGGCGATCCTGAACGCCGCCAACGAAGTCGCGGTCGCGGCATTCCTCGCCGGAGCCATCGGGTTCCTCGAAATTGCCGCAATCGTGGCCGATACCCTGGAGCGCTATGATCCGGAGGCCCCGGCCACGCTCGACGCGGTGCTCGCCGTCGACGGGGAGGCCCGAAGGCTGGCGGGAGAGCGTGTGAAGGACTGCGTCGCTTGATCGAAGGCCCGGGCTTCCTGCTGAGCGTGCTCGCCTTTCTGCTGGCGCTCGGCCCGCTCGTATTCGTCCATGAACTCGGCCACTATCTCGCCGGCCGGCGGTTCGGGGTGAAGGTGGAGGCGTTCTCGGTCGGCTTCGGGCGTGAGATCGGAGGCTTCACCGACCGGCACGGCACCCGCTGGAAGTTCGGATGGCTCCCGCTCGGCGGCTATGTCCGCTTTGCCGGCGACATGAACCCGGCCAGCCAGCCGTCCGCGGAATGGCTCTCGCTGCCGGCCGCCGAGCGCAGCGGCACGTTTCAGGCCAAGCCCTTGTGGCAGCGCGCGATCATCGTCGCGGCAGGCCCGGTCATCAACTTCCTGGTCGCGATCCTGATCCTGGCGGGCTTCGCGCTCGCCTATGGCGAGAGCCGCACCCCGCCGACGATCGGCCTCGTCGGGCCGAACAGCGCTGCCGCCGCCGCCGGTCTCCGGCCGGGCGATCGCATCCTCGCGATGGGCGGGCGCGGCGTCGACACCTTCGACGACGTCGCGCGCTACACCCGCATCCGCCCCGGCGAGGCGAGCACCATCCAGCTGGTTCGCGACGGCCAGGTGCAGACGATTCCGGTTACGCTTGGCACCACGACGGAGCAGGACCGCTTCGGCAACGTCTTCCGGCTTGGGCAGCTCGGCATCGGCCCGGCCGGCCGCGTGATCGAGCCCGTAGGCGTGCTGGAGGCGCCGGTGGTGGCCGTCCGCCAGACCGGCCAGATGGTCGGCATGATGGTCGACACGCTGTGGCAGATCGTCAGCGGGCGCCGGCCGGTGTCGGAGCTCGGCGGCCCCATCAGCATCGCGCGCGCTTCCGGCGAGCAGCTGGTGCTCGGGCCCCAGGCGTTCGTGTTCCTGGTGGCGCTGATCTCGATTAACTTGGGGTTCATCAACCTCTTGCCAGTTCCCATGCTGGATGGCGGCCATCTTCTCTTCTACGCCATCGAGGCGGTTCGCCGCCGGCCCACCGATCCGCGGGTCGTGGAATGGGCTTTCCGTGGCGGCGTGATGGCGATCCTGGCATTGATGGTTCTGGTGACGGCGAACGATCTTGGTTCGCTCGGTCTTTGGCGGGGTTTGTCCGGCTTGATCGGGTGAGCGGGTTAGGGCAGGGCGGACGCGATCCGCATGCCGTGTGTGTTGTACGGCTTACCGACTGGGGTGGGATGTGACGAAGGTTTCCAACTACGGCGTGCGCGCGACCGTGCTGATGGCAGGCACGATGCTGTCGGGTGTCGCGATGGCGCAGACGACGCCGACCGCCCCCGCTGCGCAGGCGCAGCAGGCTGCTCCTGCGACGACCCCCCCGGTGGTGGTCTCGGCTCCGGTCCGCAACATCCGGTCGCTCACCGTGCGCGGTTCGCAGCGCATCGAGCCGGATACGGTGCTGTCCTATACGAAGCTGCGCGTGGGCCAGCCCTACACCACCGAGAGCCTTGACCAGGCGATCGTCGACCTGCTCGCGTCCGATCTGCTCGCCGACGCGCAGATCGAGGGCGTCGAGACCGGCGACATCGTCGTCGTCGTGCGCGAGAACCCGATCATCAACCGCGTGGTGCTGGAGGGCAACAAGCGGCTGAAGGACGACAAGATCGTCAAGGAGATCAAGCTCGCGCCGCGGCAGATCTTCACCCGCACCGCGGTGCGTGCCGACGTGGCGCGCATCGTCGAGCTCTATCGCCGTCAGGGCCGCTTCGCCGCCTCGGTCGAGCCGCAGATGGTCATGCTCGACCAGAACCGCGTCGACGTGGTGTTCGAGATCAACGAGGGGCCGAAGAGCAAGGTCCGCCAGATCAACATCATCGGCAACGACCAATATTCGGATTCCGACCTCCGCAAGGAGATGTACACGAAGCAGGCGCGTACCTTCCGGATCTTCAGCTCGAACACCAGCTATGACCAGGACCGGCTCGCCGCCGACCAGCAGAAGCTGCGCCAGTTCTACCTGACCGAGGGCTATGCCGATTTCCGCGTGATCTCGGCCGTGGCGGAGCTCACCCCCGACAAGCGCGACTTCATCATCACCTATGTGGTGGAGGAAGGGCCGCGATATAAGTTCGGCGACGTGAAGGTCGACAGCGCGATCCGCGACTTCGACGGCGAGAAGCTCGCCGCGACGCTGCCGATGAAGAAGGGCGACTGGTACAACGCCAAGCTGGTCGAGGACTCGATCGACAGCCTCAGCCAGTATGCCGGGCTCTACGGCTACGCCTTCACTGACGTTCGCCCGGAATTCCAGCGCGATCGCGAAGCGCTGACGATGGGGATCAACTTCTTCCTGGCTGAGGCGAACCGCACCTACGTCGAGCGGGTGGAGATCACCGGCAACACGCAGACCCAGGACAAGGTGATCCGCCGCGAGATGCGCGTGGCCGAAGGCGACGCCTTCAACGCGTTCATGGTGAAGCGCTCGCAGGATCGCATCAACTCGCTGGGCTATTTCCAGGACAAGTTCGAGATCAAGCAGGAGCAGGGCTCGACCCCTGACCGCATCATCCTTGCGGCGAACGTCGAGGAGCGCTCGACCGGTGAGCTCTCGCTCTCGGCCGGTTTCTCGAGCCTCGAAAAGTTCATCCTGCAGGCGTCGATCCGGCAGAACAACTTCCGCGGCAAGGGGCAGACCCTCTCGGCCAGCGCCAGCTATTCGAGCTACTCGAAGTCGATCGAGTTGGGCTTCACCGAGCCGTATCTGTTCGACAAGAACATCGCGCTCGGCGGCACGCTGTTCCGGCGCGACTACAACTCGTTCAACTATTACGGCAGCGGTCGCGATCGTAACGACCTCTACTCGCAGCTCTCGACCGGCGGCACGCTCGTCGCTGGTGTCCCGCTCACCGAATATTGGCAGCTCTCGGGCCGCTACACGCTGCAGCAGGACAAGGTCACGCTCGACGAGGACACCTACTACACCAACGGCGAGTGCGATCCGCTCAAGGCGGGCCGCTATCTCTGCGACGCGATCGGCAACCGCCTGACCTCCTCGATCGGCCTCTCGCTGATCTATGACAGCCTCAACAGCCGCCTGCGTCCGAGCCGCGGTTCGCGGGTCGTGCTCGGCGCCGACTTCGCCGGCTTGGGCGGCGACGTCCGCTACATCCGCGGCCGCTTCGACGGCGACAAATATTGGAACCTCGGGGGCTGGGTGCTGTCGGCAGGGCTGGAGGGCGGCTACATCCACGCCCTGCAGGACAGCCCGGGACCGGGCATCGATCCGGTTCGCATCACCGACCGCTTCTATCTCGGCGAGCCGCAGTTCCGCGGCTTCGACATCCGCGGCGTGGGCCCGCGCATCCGCCGTACCTATATGACGGGCGATGCGGCTTCGGGGACGCAGGCGCTCACGACCGACAACAGCTACGACGATCCGCTGGGCGGCAAGGCCTATTACCTGGGCAAGCTCGAACTCGAGCCGCCGCTCGGGTCGGGCATTTCCGAACTCGGCCTGCGCCCGTCGGTCTTCGTTCAGATCGGCTCGCTGTTCAGCCTGACGCGTCCGCGCCCGACGGCCGAGTTCGAGCAAGCGACCGACGCGAGCGGGAACCCCATGTTCAACAAGGACGGCTCGCCGTCGCTGCTGCCCCGCGTCGATCCGATCCGGACCGATACCGGCCAGGCACTGTACCTCAACAGCTTCACCAACTCGAGCGGCAGCACCTCGACTCGCCTCACCACCTGTACGACCGGCTATGCCGCCACCTATGGCGGCACCTGCGTCGGCGGTGAGACGAACGTCGCGGCGGTCAACACGGTCGCGCCGTTCCTTGAGGAATATTACGGCGATACCTGGAAGCCGCGTCTGTCGGTTGGTATCGGCGTCAACTGGAACTCGCCGTTCGGGCCGCTGCGGATTGACGTGGCCAAGGCGTTGCTCAAGCAAAAGGGCGACGACACCAAGCTCATTACCTTCAACGTAGGGACTCAATTCTGATGCGTAGCTTCTCCAAGGCGGCGCTCGCCGCACTCGTCACCGTTTCCGCTACTTCGGTCGCGGCGCCTGCGTTCGCACAGGTACAGGGCCTCGGCGTCGTCGACCTGCAGGAGGCGGTGCGCCGCTCCAACGCGTTCACGACCGCGATGACCCAGATCCAGACGACCTACAAGGCGCAGATCGACCAGGCGAACACCCGCCGCACCGCGATCCAGAACGAGCTGAAGCCGCAGGTCGATGCGTTCGAGGCGGCCCGTCGTGCGCCCAACGCGAACCAGCAGGCGCTCCAGACGCAGTACCAGGGCATCCAGCAGCGCGAGCAGACCGCACAGCAGGAACTGGGCCGCATCCTTCAGCCGGTCCAGCTCGCCCAGGCCTATGTCAACGAGCAGATCGTCCGCCAGCTCGAGCCGGCGCTCGATCGCGTGATGGCGGCGCGCCGCCTGTCCGTGATCCTGCCCCCCGACGCGACCGTGAAGTCGCTGCCGGCGGCACAGGTCACCAACGACGTGATCGCCGAGCTGAACCGCTCGGTCCCCAGCGTCCAGATCACCCCGCCGGCCGGTTGGCAGCCGGGTGGTCAGCAGCAGGCCGCACCGGCAGCTGCGGCTCCGGCACCCGCCACCACGACCCGGCCGCGGGGTCGCTGATAATGGCGGCAGACGGTGCCATGACGCAGCCGTATGATATCAAGCGGGTCATGGCGGCGCTGCCGCACCGCTATCCGATGCTGCTGGTCGACCGGGTCGAAGAACTCGTGCTCGATCAGCGCATCACGGCGATCAAGGCCGTCTCGATCAACGAGGAATTCTTCCAGGGACACTTCCCCGGACGGCCGATCATGCCGGGCGTGCTCCAGGTCGAGGCGCTGGCCCAGGCCGCCGGCGTACTCGCGGTCGAGAGCCTCGGCCTCGCCGGCTCGGGCAAGCTCGTCTACTTCATGTCGATCGACGGCGTGAAGTTCCGCAAGCCGGTGGAGCCTGGCGTGCTGCTGAAGCTTGAGGTAGAGTTCGTCCAGAAGCGCTCGCGTGTCTGCAAGTTCGCGGGCAAGGCGCTGCTGGACGGCGAGGTCGCGACCGAATGCGAGTTCACCGCCATGATCGCCGACCCGCCCAAGGCGTGATCTTGGACTAACTTTCGACTAACTTTCCGCCTCTCGGGCGGCCTGCCGCTTGCGGTGGGCCGCCCTTGCGTGTAGGGCGCGCCCTTCGTTCCGGCTGGTCGGAAACCAGCCATTCACAGGAGCTTGACCATGAAGAAAGACATTCATCCCGACTATCACACCATCAAGGTGCAGATGACCGACGGGACCGTGTTCGAGACCCGCTCCACCTGGGGCAAGGAAGGCGACACGATGCAGCTCGACATCGATCCGCTGGCGCACCCGGCCTGGACGGGTGGCAACCAGCGCCTGCTGGACGCGGGCGGCCAGGTCGCGCGCTTCAACAAGCGCTTCGGCGGCCTCACGCTCGGCAAGAAGTAAGCCCGGGCGGGGCCCGCCCCGCGACGGCTTACCGCACGAGATACGACGCCCGCCCGCTTGGAGCCGGCGGGCGTTCGTGTGTCCGGGCGAGGCAGGCTTCTGGCTGCCCGCCTAGAAGCGGAAGCTGATCCAGCCCCCCAGGAAATCGGAGTCGGTGTAGCCGGCCCGCGTCAGCACCGAGCCTGCCGCCAAGTGCTCGTAGCGTCCCGTCAGGGAGACGCGCGGCGACAGGCTGTAGATCGCCTGCAACCGGGCGACGTTGCCGACCTTGTGCCCGCCGACCAGCTCGGTGCCGGCAAAGGCAGTGCCGTTGGCCCGGTACACGGCGTCCGCTGCGGAGTCGCGCCAGCTCAGCTGGTACTCCGCGGTCACGCGCAGCTTCTTGAGCGGGGTGAAGGTGACGTTGGGGGCCAGCGCCACCAGGTTGGTCGGCGTCAGCGCCAGCTGGTAGCTGTAGTAGACGTTGTTGCCGAACGGGGCGAGGGCGTTGCGCAGCGTTCCCTCGCCATAGGCGCCGCCGCCGGTCGCATAATCGATGTGGAAGCCCACGCGTGGCGCGCTGCTCCCGCTCCCGATGCGGTAGGTCTGGGCAAGGAGCAGCTGCCACGCGTCGATGTTCCGGTTGCCGAAGCTGCCGCCCTGGTGGTTGACCGTCCAGTCGAGCGTCAGCGGACCCGCCTCGCCCCACAGGTGCGCGCCCTGGTAATGGCGCTCCTCGCGAGCCGTTACGCCTCCCCAGGAGGCATTGTCGTCGCGCAGCCGCCAGATAAACGGGTCCAGGTACAGCTTGGCGCCCTCTGCCACCGGCGGCAGCACGATCCCGAGGGTGATTCCCGAGAAGCGCTGGCCGTCGTCCACGCGATCGTCGGCGGTGCCCTCGGTGCCCAGGCTGGTGAACTTGAAGTCGAACACGTCGGCGCGTACCCGCCGCCCCCGCACCCAAGCTCGGGCGCCGTTCAGGACGAAGCGGATGGTGTTGTTGTCACGCTGCGAGGTGAGCAGGTTGGGGCCGTCGGTGAACTCCTGCCGGCCATAGCGCACGCCCACCGCCGCGCCCCCGACCCGGGCATTCCCTTCGACGAACGCCTGCTGCACGACCAGATCGTTGCGCAGGTTTGCCGCCACCGTCCCCAGGTTGCGTCCGTCGAGTCCGCCGTGGGCGATCTCTCCATAGGCGCGGAAATGCGGCCCCACGTGCAGATCGGCGCCGGCAACGATGCGGTTGATGTCCTGGCGTTGCGCGCTGGCTTCGCGAAGACCGGGGTTGGTCGTCTCGTTGACCCGAAGCCGCAGTTCGCCCGACAGGGTCAGGTAGACATCGCCGTTGCTGTCGATCGGCAGGCACTTCAGTCGGTCCAGCGGATCATCGCGCTTTGCCGGATCGCAAAGGCTGCGCCAATTCTCCGCCCACCGGGACAGGTTATAGCCTTCACTCGTGGCGCCCTCGCCAGTCGCCGCGGAAGGATAGCTGTCCGCTACCGGAGTCGCTGGGGTGGGGCTCTGACGCGTCTCCTTAGGCGCCGGGCTCGTCTGCGCCTCGGCACCCGCGGGAAGAAGCGCCACGACTGACGCAGCGCCAACGGCGTACCGCAACAGGCTGCTCATGAACCGCTTCCCGCCGTTACGCTGCAGGAATGGTGGCGGGATCGACCTCGTCGACGCGCGGCATTTCGCCGCGCATCGCCGCATCGAACCGCTCCCGGTCGAGCGCACCTTCCCAACGCGACACCACCACCGTCGCGACCGCGTTGCCGATGAAGTTCGTTAGGCTGCGGCACTCGCTCATGAAGCGGTCCACGCCCAGGATCAGCGCCATGCCGGCGACGGGCACCGAAGGCACGATCGAGAGCGTCGCCGCGAGCGTGATGAACCCCGCGCCCGTCACGCCGGCCGCCCCCTTGGAGGAAAGCATCGCGACGCCCAGCAGCAGCAGCTGCTCGCCCAGCGACAGGTGCACGCCCGTCGCCTGCGCGATGAAGAGCGCGGCGAGCGTCATGTAGATGTTGGTGCCGTCCAGGTTAAACGAATAGCCGGTCGGCACCACCAGCCCTACGACCGACTTCGGGCAGCCGGCGCGCTCCATCTTCTCGATCAGCGCGGGCAGGGCGCTTTCGGACGACGAGGTGCCCAGGACCAGCAGGAGCTCGGTCTTGAGATAGCCGATCAGCCGCAGGATCGAGAACCCGCACAACCGGGCGACGATGCCCAGCACCCCCAGCACGAACAGCAACGAGGTGAGGTAGAAAGTCGCCACCAGCATCGCGAGGTTCGCAAGCGTGCCGAGGCCATAGGCGCCGATGGTGAAGGCCATCGCGCCGAATGCGCCGATGGGCGCTGCCTTCATGACGATCGACACGAGCTTGAAGACGACAACCGACACCTGGTTCACCAGGTCGGTGATCCCCTTACCGCGATCTCCGACGAGCGCGAGGCTCACCCCGAACAGGATCGAGACGAACAGGACCTGGAGGATGTTGTCCTGCACCATCGCGGAGAAGATGGTGTCCGGGATCATCGCCATCAGGAAGCCGATGAGCGATGTCTCGTGCGCCTTGGCGGCGTAGCCAGCGACCTTGGAGGGATCGAGGGTGGCGGGATCGATGTTGAGCCCCGCGCCTGGCTGCACGACGTTCGCGACGATCAGGCCGACGATCAGCGCCATGGTGGAGAAGAACAGGAAGTAGGCGAACGCTTTGGCGGCGACTCGCCCCACCGAGCCGAGGTCGCGCATGCCCGCGATCCCCGACACGATGGTCAGGAAGATGACCGGTGCGATGATCATCTTCACCAGCTTGATGAAGGCGTCGCCCAGCGGCTTCAACGCGGCACCGGCTTCAGGGACGAAGTGGCCCAGCATGACGCCTGCGAAGATCGCCGCCAGCACCTGCACGTACAGGTGCGCGTACCACGGACTGCGCGAGACCGGCTGTTCACCGGGGGCGGGGGAGGGCAACATCATGAACCTTTCATCTTCTTCCTGCAGTCCCACCCGCAGGCGGTCGAGAGGCCAGGCCGGATGAACGTTCCGGCAGCCCTTCACAACAGCGATAATCTTTATCGGTGAATGGCCGAACATTGCTGATGCCGACCCGTTCCCACCTCTCGCTGATCTCTCCATCCCGCAGCGCGCTTGAGCAGGCGCCACTTCCCCGGCTAGGCACGGCTTCCTCTTGTTACAGGTGAGCACATGCCCGGTGGACTGGTTGCCCTTCTCGACGATGTTGCTGGCCTCACCAAACTGGCTGCGGCGTCGCTGGACGACGTCGGTGCCGCAGCCGGAAAGGCGGGATCCAAGGCGCTGGGCGTGGTCGTCGACGATGCCGCGGTCACCCCGCGCTATGTCACCGGCCTGACGCCCCAACGCGAACTGCCGATCATCGGCAAGATCGCCCTTGGCTCGGTGCGGAACAAGCTGCTGATCCTGCTGCCTGCGGCACTGCTGCTGAGCGCCTTCGCTCCTTGGGCCATCACGCCGTTGCTGATGCTGGGGGGGGCTTTCCTCTGCTTCGAGGGCGCGGAGAAGGTGCTCGGTGCGATCAAGGGCGAGCATCATGACGCGGCGCCCGTCGAGGAAGGCTTCGTCGATGCCAGCGCGCTTGAGAAGGCGAAGGTCGGCGATGCGGTTCGGACCGATCTGATCCTGTCTGCGGAGATCATGGCGATCGCCCTCGCCGATGTGGCGGAGTCCTCGATCCTCACCCAGGCGCTGGTTCTGGTGGTGGTCGGCCTCGCGATTACCGTCGGCGTCTATGGCGTCGTCGGCTTGATCGTGAAGCTGGACGACATCGGGCTGCACCTGGCCCAGCTGTCTTCATCCGGCGTGCGCGCGCTTGGACGCGGCATGGTCAAGAGCATGCCCGTCATCATGCGGGTCCTGTCCGTCGTCGGCACCGCGGCGATGCTGTGGGTCGGCGGCGGCATCCTGTTGCACGGCGCCGAGGTGCTCGGCTTCGCGGCTCCGGCGGAGTTCGTCCACCATCTCGCCGAAGCCGTCCATCACGCCGTGCCGCTTGGCGGCGTCGTGGCATGGTTTCTGACGGCTTTGTTGTCGGGCGTGCTGGGTGTGGCCGTCGGCGCGATCATCGCCACCGCGGTCCACAAAATCCGCCACTGAGAACGGCCCGGGAAGCCGCGCCCGTCTAGGGCGCGGCAGCCGTGGGGGCGGACCAGCCGAGGCCGAGCGACTTCTGGAGCGCGACATAGTCGGTGGTGAGGCCGGCGGTGGCGACGGACAGCTGCTGCTCGGCGGCGACCCGCTGGCGCTCAACGTCGAGCGTGTCGATCAGCGTAGCGGTGCCTGCGCGAAAACGCTGCTGCATCAGCGTCGAGGCACGATCTGCCGATGCCTTTGCCCGCACCAGGCTGACGAGCGTCTGCCGCCGCGCACCGAAGCGGGCAAGCGCGTCTTCCGCATCGCGAAGCGCGCCGAGCACCGCTTGGCGATAGCTTGCCTCCGCCTCGTCGCGCTCCCCCTCAGCCTGTTCGACCCGAGCGCGTCCCCGGCCGAAATCCAGCAGGTTCCACTGGAGCATCGGGCTCGCGAGAGTGAGCAGATTGTCCGGATCGACGACGTCGGCGATGGAGGTGCCGCCCAGGCCGAGCATGCCCTGAAGGTTCAGGCTCGGGAAGCGTGCTGCCTCCGCGACCCCCACCCGCGCGGTCCGCGATGCAAGCTGGCGCTCCGCGGCGCGAATGTCGGGGCGGCGTTGAAGCAGCGACGTCGGGTCACCCACCGCAACCTGTGCCGGCACCAGCGGGATGGGGCGAGGAGCCTTCAAGGCATCGTCCAGCGCGCCCGGAGCCTCGCCGACCAGAACGGCAAGGGCGTTCAGGTAGCTCGCCACTTCCGCGTTGAGCGGCACCAGCTCGGCATCGGTGTTCTCGACCTGAAGGCGGAGGCGCTCGACGTCGAGTGCCGAAACGGTGCCGCGGGCATAGCGCTCTTCGGTCAGGCCGAGGATCCGGCGCTGCATCTCGGAGGAGCGCTGTGACAGCGCAAGGCGCGCCTGGCGGTCCCGCAGCGCGACATAGGCCTGCGCCACCTCGGCGGTAAGCTGCACCTGAGCATCCGCCAGATTTGCTTCGGCACCCTCCGCGGCGGCGCGCGCCGCCTCCACCGTGCGGCGCCGGCGGCCGAACAGATCGATCTCCCAGCTCGCGTCGAACCCCAGATTGAAGAAGTCGACGCCGATGCTGTCGCCGTCGGCAATGCCTTCGCCCGCGCCTGTGTCGGGGGTTTCGCCGTCGCCGGAGCCGTCGGTCAGCGAACCCAGGTCGATTCCGGGGAGCTCTGCATGCAGGTAGCTGCCGCTGACGTTCGCGCTCGGCAGGCGGTTCGCGCGCTCGAGGCGCAGCGCGCCACGAGCCTGACGGAGGCGGGCCTGGGCGACGGCGATGGACGGATTGGCTGCAAGCGCGCGCTGCTCGAGCGCATCGAGCTGCGGATCCCGAAGGGCCGTCCACCAGTTCGCGACGCCGGGCACGGCCGCGGCCTGCACCGCGTCCGTCGCCCGGACGAACCCTGCGCCGGGAGCACGCGACGGCGTGGCGGGCGGGCCTGCATAATCAGGCCCCATGGTGCAGGCGGCGAGCGACAGGGGAAGGGTGAGAAGGGGCAGGGTGCGCATGAGCGAGCCTCTAGTGACCAGCGGCAAGGGAGACGCCCTTGGGAAGCGGGCGGAGGAACAGGACCAGCGGCATGACGAACAGAATGCCGACGGCGAGGAGCCAGAACAGGTCATTGTACGTCATGACCAGTGCGTCGCGCTGGATCGTCTGGGCGACCGTGCGCAGGGCGGCGTCGGGACTGCCCAGCGCCTGGCCGAGGCCGGCCAAGTAGCTTTGCACGTCGACTGAGTTGGCGTTGAACGTCTCCTCGATGCGCCGCATGTGAAGCCAGTTCCGCTGATCCTGGAGGGTCGCGATGGCGGCAAGCGCCAGCGATCCGCCGATGTTGCGCGCAGCGTTGAAGATGCCCGCGGCGTCGCCTGCATACTGCGGGCTCACCGACGATACCGCCGCCTGGTTCAGGAACAGGAAGCCGAGGATGGTACCCACGCCTCGCAGCAGCTGCGAGTCGACGAACGCGCTTCCGGTGGACTCTGCGGTAAGCGCGGTGTCGATCCAGCAGCTGGCGGCCAGGATCGCCAGACCGGCGCCTACCGCGATGCGGATGTCGATGTGCCGGATCATGAAGGGCGTGAACGGCATCAGGATCATGCTCGGGATACCCGACAGCAGCACGATCTTCCCTGACTGGAGGGCGTTATAGTCGGCGATCGCCGCCAGGAATTGGGGGATCACGTAGGACGTTCCGTAGATCACCATCCCGATGACGACGCCCATCAGAGCGACGCTGCCGAACTGGCGGTCCAGCAGGAGGCGCAACCGGATCACCGGCCGCTGGGCCAGGAACTGGCCAGCGAACAGGAGGACGAAGCCGAGGATCGAGACGGCCGTCAGCTGAAGGATCTCGCTGGACTGGAACCACTGCTCCTGCTGTCCTTCCTCCAGCACGACGGTGAGGCCGCCGAGCCCCAGAGCCAGGCCGACGATGCCGAGCCAGTCGGCGCGGAGGAGGTCGGCGAGATGCGCCTTCTGATGCGGAAGGCCGATCAGCAGCAGCGTCACGAGCAACACGCCCACCGGCAGGTTCAGGAAGAAGGCGTAGTGCCAGCTGATGCTTTCGGTCAGCCAGCCCCCGATCAGCGGCCCGAGCACCGGACCCAGGATGGCGGTGACACCGAACATCGCGGTGCCGATCGGCTGCTGATGGGGCGGAAGCCGCGTGGCGATGATGGTCATCGCCGTAGGGATGAGCGCGCCACCGGTGATGCCTTGGCCGGCGCGGCCGATGATCATCATGGTCAGATTGGTGGAGATGCCGCACAGCATCGAGAATGCGGTGAACAGCACCGCCGCGAGGAGCAGCAGCGTCCGCAAGCCCAGCACCCGCTCCAGCCAAGCGGACAGCGGGATGATGATGATCTCCGCCACCAGATAGGAGGTCGCGATCCAGGTCCCCTCGGTCCCGCTGGCGCCGATCTCCCCTTGAATGGTCGGAAGCGCCGAGTTGACGATGGAGATGTCCAGGGTCGCCATAAGCGCGCCAAGGCTGCCGGCGAACACCGCCAGCCACGCAGCGGCGTCCGCCTTCGCCGGGGCGCCTCCGGCAGCGGCGGCAGGCTTAGTCATGGCCCCGCTGCTCGTTGTAGCGTTCCTGCTCCTGCTTGATCCGCTCCCGTGCGTCACGGGCAGAGCGGGTGTCGACGGTGGGGCTCACCGACATGCCGGGAACCAGCAGTTTCAGGGTCTCGGGACCGGCATCGATCGCGATGCGCACCGGCACGCGCTGAACGATCTTGGTGAAGTTCCCCGTGGCATTCTGCGGCGGCAGCACCGAGAACTGCGCTCCGGTACCGGGGGACACGCTCTCGACGCGGCCGTGGATCTCGACGCCGGGGAGCGCATCGACCTCAAGCTTCACGGGCTGACCGACGCGCATTAGGCCGAGCTGCGTCTCCTTGAAGTTCGCCTCCACATAGAGCTGCTTCGTTGGCACGATCGACATGGTTCGGGTGGCAGGCTGCAGATACTGGCCGACCCGCACGGTCTTGTCGCCGATCCGGCCGTCGATGCTGGCCCGGATCAACGTCGAGCCCACGTCGCCCTGCGCGCTTTCGAGCTGCGCACGCGCGGCATTTCCTTGCGACAAGGCCTGGGCGACCTGCGCGTTCAGTGTGCCGACGCGGCGGCGGGCACTGCTCAGGGCCGCTTCGGCGCTGGCGAGCTGCGCATTGGCCTGCCGCGCTTCGTTCTCCAACTGTGCCAGGCGTTCGCGGCTCTCGGCCCCGCTCGCCGCAAGCGGCCGATAGCGCGCGACCTCGGCATTGGCGAAGCCGGCGCGGGCCCTAGCGGCGGCAACTTCCGCCTGCGCACGCTCGATCGCGGCGTCCTGCTCGCGGATTTGGGCGCGGACACCCTCCGCATTGGCTTCGGCCACGTCGATCTGCGCCTGGAACTGCTGAGCGCGCGCCCGATAATCGCCGGGATCGATCTGGAGCAGCGGCTGGCCAGCACGGACCTGCTGGTTATCGGCGACGAACACCCGCTCCACATAACCCGCGACCTTGGGCGAGACGATGACGGCATCGGCCTGGATATAGGCGTCGTCCGTGCTCTGCATGAAGCGGCCGACACTCCGATACTGGATGAACCACAGCAGCCCGCCCACCAGCACGATCCCGAGGATAGTGATCAGGATGATGCGGATCATGCGCTTCTTGCGGGGAGATGGAGGACTGCTCTCGTTCTGCTCGTCCTCGCGGCCCGCGTCTTGAGGCGCATCGGTCGGCTGCTCGTGTCGGTCGGCCATATACCTGCCCTGGCTATCCTAAACTGACGGGGGGACCTGCTCGCTGTTGCAGCGCAAAGCAAGCCTCTTTATGGAGGGCCCTCACAAAGTGCCGGACACCGACAGCCTCGTCAGCGACTTTGGTCGCTTGTTCCTCCGCTTGCGGCGGATCGCCGACGCGCACCTGGCAGAGCAGGGCGTCTCCCTCGCGCGGATGAAGCTGCTGATGTACCTCCGGTGCGAACACAACAGCGCCCGTGCCGCCGACATCGCGAGCGTCTTCGGGCACTCGCCGCGTACCGTCAGCGAGGCGATCGCCGCGCTGGAACGGGACGGATTGGTTCGACGCACCCCGGATTCGGCCGATGGTCGCGTGAAGCGCGTTTCCCTGACGGCGGCTGGAGAGGCGGCTATCGCGGCGGCAGAACCGCTGCGATCACGCCTAGACCAGGCGATCTTCGGGGCCTTGGACGCGGAGGAGAGATCCCAATTCCGGCGGGCGCTGGCAAAGCTCGACCGGGTAGCGGATGCACTGGAGGCGCAGGGCGGCTTGGACGAGCGACCTCGACCCGCAGAGCCAGCGCCGAAGGCTTAGGCCGCGGCGTTCAGCTGCCGCAGAAGCTGGAACGGGTTGAACGGCTTGGTCAAGTACAGGCTGCGCTCGGGCAGTTCCGAAGCGCTGGGGCGCAATGCTCCTGAAGCGATTACCAGTGACACCGGCGGGTATCGGTCGCGAACATGGTGGGCAAGACGCAGGCCGTCCATCGACCCGGGCATCTGGATGTCCGTGAGGACGATCGAAATGGAGGGATCTTCGTCAAGAAGCGCAATCGCCTCATCGGCGTCGCCTGCCTCGATGACGCGGTAACCGGAGGCTTCGAACAGATCGGCCAGTTCGAGGCGGAAAAGCACTTCATCCTCTACGATGAGGATCGTTCGTGGATTGGTTGGCGCGCGCTGCCCCATCAGTCCGCCCGATCCGTCGCAATCGCATCGGCAAGCGGCGCGTCGAGCGTGAGAACAACGCCCTCGGGCAAAAAGTCCAGCGTCACATGGGCTCGGAAATAGGCCTTCAGCGATCGCTCGATCATTACAGAACCAAAACCTCTTCGGGGAGGAGGCGTGACATCCGGCCCTCCCGTTTCACGCCAGGTCAGCAGCAAACGCGGATTGTCGGGGATCGGTCCGTCCGCAATCCACCATTTCAGCGCCACTTCGCCGGTTTCGTTCGAAAGTGCCCCATATTTGATCGCATTCGTGGTGAGTTCGTGGATCGCGAGCGCGAGTGCCAAGGCAGCTCGTGGATTGACCGCGACACTCGGACCATCGACCGTGATCCGACGGCTGAGAGCGCCATGCGGCCTCAGCACCGTCGTGACCAGGGCGTGGAGCTCCGCCGTCTGCCAGGAAGTCGCGGTCAGGATATCCGTCGCACGTCCAAGGGCCACCAGGCGGGCACTCACTGCTTCTCCCGCGTCCTCGAGCGTCTCGGCCTGCCGGATGGATTGGGCGGCGATCGCCTGAACCATGGTCAGGACGTTCTTGAGCCGGTGACTCAACTCGTTGTTGAGCAAGCGCTGCTGGAAGCGCGCCCGCTCGATTTCAGTGAAATCCCGCATCACGGCACCATAGCCGATCAGCCTGCCGTCCTGTTCCTGGACGCGAAATCCGAGGTAATGGACCGGGATGCGTTCACCGGTGCGGAAATGACGCAGGTTCATCTCGCCGCTCCAGCTGCCCGCGTCGCGGATTGCCGGAAGAACCTCTTCCACCAATCGCTCGGCGTCTGCCGGCCAGATGTAGTCGAGCATCCGGGTTTCGCCCACCGTCTCGGGCGAGAGGCCGACCATGTCGCAACCGGCTGGGTTCACGAACTCCACCCGCTGGTCGAGCGACGCGACGCCGATGAAGTCGGCGCTGTTCTCCACAACGCGCGCCAGGCGGTTGCGTTCGCGCTCGCCCGCACGCTTCGCCGTGATGTCGCGCGCGACGAGCAGCACTTGCCCGCTGGTTTGTCCGTCCCGCAGGATCGGACGGACCGAGACGTCCCACCAGCGCAGCGACCCGTCCCCGATCTCGGCAGGGGCAGCGAAGTTGGTCTCATGACCTTCGGACGCTGCGGCGATCGCCCCGGAAGCACGATTGCCATCCACCTCCTGCCAAAGCATCCGCCATGGTGTGCCGCGAACGTCCGCTTCGTCGCCCAACCCCAGGGCTCGGCGGCCGTTCTCCGTGGCGAAGAGGACGTTCTCCTCGCGATCGAGCACCACGATGCAGTCGCCCGAGCTGGAAAGAACCCCGGCAAGGAAGGCTTCGCGCGCGGCGAGTTCGTCGCGTGCGGACTGCGCCTCCTGCATCAGGTGATTAACCCGCCCGAAGGAAGCGCGCAGTTCGGATGCAAGAAGTACGATGCCGACCCCCACCACCAGGAAGGCGCCGGAGGCGATCCACTGAAGCGGATTGAGGCCCAGGAAGCCGCTCGGCCCCGCGATCGACCACCCTGCCAGGACCGCCGAGAGGAAGGTTGCGTACAAGCCGACGTTGCGGCCGAAGGCCAGCGCCAGCAGCAGGATGGCCGGCATGAAGAGCAGCCACGGCAGCAGCACGGTGACGAAAAGCACGCGTACGAGCGTCACCAGGACGATCGCCGCAGTAGCAATTGCGAACTGCAGCACCGGCGGCAGCGGGCGGCGGATCGATAAGAAGAGGAACTGCTCGAAGAAGCGGGTCAGCTTGGAGGGCGGCATAGACGGCAGTATGGTTCGCGTGGAGGACCATCCTGCCACAGTGTTGCTCCCGTAGCGCAGCAGGACGCCGGATGCGAGCCCCCCGGGTCGTTTCTTGCCCGTTTCTAGTTGTTTAGCTCCTCCGACCTCGCTGGAGCGCGGGAGATCTTCAACGCTTCAGGAAGGTGCAGGGAGCGGGTTGGCAATGCGAGGCTGATGCCAGCCGTCTCGAGCCGCTCCATGATGGTGAGCAAGAGGTCCTGCTTGATGTGGATCGCCTCCACGGCATCGAGCACTGCGATGTAGGAGAAGACCTCCACGTTGACCGAACTCTCGCCGAACGCCGCCAGATTGGCGCGTGCGCCGTCCTGGTCGATCTGGGCATGCTCCTTCAGCACCCCTTCGATGATCGCAATGCCTTTGCGGAGCTTGGCGGCTGAGATGCCGTATTCGAGCGCGATCACCGGAGCGAAGAGATAGCGGTCGCGCGTCGCGAAGTTCTCGATCTGGAGCGAGGCGAAATTGCCGTTGGGGATCGTCACCACCGTGCGATCATTGGTGCGGATGCGCGTGGAACGCATGCCGACGTCTTCGACCGTACCGAGCACATCGCCGACCTTGCAGAAGTCTCCGACCTGAACGGGCCGATCGACGATCACGGTGACGCTGCCCACTAAATTCTCGATGGTCTTCTGCGCGCCCAGGGCGAGGGCGATACCGCCGATCCCGAGGGCGGCGATGCCGGTGGTCACGTCGATGCCGAGCGTGTCCAGAATGGCGACGATCGCGAGCGCGAGGAGCAGCACCTTTGCCGAGCGGCGCAGAAGGGTGATGACGGAAACCGCCTGCCGTCGCTGCGATCGCTGCATCCGTGCGATGATCAACCGGCTGATGGCGTCGACGAAGCGCAGGGCGAACCACGCAAGCGCCACCCAGGCAATGATGCCGGCATAGCGCAGCAGCGTCTGCCGGGCCACGATCGAGACGGGGAGCGAGTCCGCGTAGACGTAGAAGCCCACGACGGCGAGGAAGAGGCTGAGCGGCGGAAGGGCCGCGTGCGAGAAGCGGAACGTGGGGCTTTGCTCGCGATCCCGAACCACACGGCCGATGCCGAGCAGGATGAGACTGGCAAGAAGACGAAGGCCGACGAAGCTGATGGCGGCAAGCCCCAGCAGCAGCCCCCAGTCGACGAGCGGCGCGCCGGCGACGCTCGTGTCGGTGATGCTCTCCGTCTGAGCGGGCGCCGCGGGCTCGGGAGCGTGCGCGCGCAGCACCTTGATGGTCTGGGTGGAGATCCGCCAGAGTTGCTGACCTTCCCCCACATCTCCGCGGACAAGGAGGATAGGCTCCTCTTTCTCCCCGAACTTGAGCGTGCCGACCTGCTCTTGTTCAGGAGCCAGCGTATCGTCGATACGGCCCGTGGCTTCGTTCGAGAGCACGGCAAAGGGGAGCAGCGACCCACCGCTGTCGAGCGCTGACTGGAGGCGCCGCGCCAGATCAGAGGCAGCAGCGGCCGCACGCGGCGTCTTGGGAGGCGCCAATTCGAAGTAATTGGCTGCGCGGGCGTAGTCCTGCTCGCCGAGCGCCTTCACCAGCCCGGTCACTGCCGATCGCGGCGTCTCGCGCCCATAGGTGTCGGCGAGCACTGCGGGCGTCGTGGTGTTGCCGGCGGTCTCCTGCGCCTGGGCGGGCGCACACACCACCATCGTCAACAGCAGGGCGGCCAGGAGCCTCTTGATCACCAGCATTCACAAACCTTCTTCGTCAACTCGCCGGAAGTTCTAAGCGCCCTCGGCCTGATTGCCACGAAGCCGCGCGGGCAAACGCGTTCAGAGGAGCCATTCGATCGGCAGCTTGGCGGCAGCGGCAAGGGCGAGGCGCGGGATCAGCCGCATGCCAGGCTCCTGGTGATGCACGCGCCGCTCACCTCCGTTCTCCTCGATCCAGATGAGTTCGCCGTCCTCCCCGATCCGCACCTCGTAGGCGAGGTGTGCCACCTGGTCGGCAAACACGTCCGCCACTTGTGCGGCGAGGACGGAGCTTTCGATGATGAAACCGAGTTCCGTGTTCAGCGCGACGGAGCGAGGATCGAGGTTGAACGAACCGATGAACAGGCGCTCGCGATCGACGGTGAACGTCTTTGCGTGCAGCGTCGATGCGCCCGAGCGGAGCGCTGCCGTGGAGCCGGTCCCGGAGCCCCTGAAGTTGCTGGCGACACCCAGCCGGACGCCGCGGCGGCGCTCCCGGCGACGGGGCGCCGCGCGTGCTTCCCGCCGCATCTCGAACAAGCGAACGCCCGCCTGCAGCAGCCGTTTGCGGTACGGCGCATAGCCAGCATGAACGATGCCCACGTCGGTCGCCTCATAGGCGTTGGTAAGCACCGATACGGCCACGCCTTCGCGCGCAAGCTTGCCGAAGGTGCGACACCCGCGGCGACCGGGTACGAAATAGCTGGAGATGAGGCCGAGCTCGCTCTTTGCGGTCTCGAGCGCGGCGCTCAGCTTCTCGCTCAGGAGAGCCCGTTCGTGCACGCTGCCGAGAGCCTTGGCGGGATCGTCGCTGAGCATCCGAACCTCCGCCCACTCAAGCGCAAGGTGACCCTCCACCAGCTGGTGCACGAGCGGCAGGTCGCGTAGCGCCTGAACATAGCGTTTCGCCGAAGGATCGCGCTCGACGATCGACGCCCGCTTGCGCAGGCGCCGTCGCTGATCCTTGCGCACGCCCGGGAGGATCCTGGCCGCGGGGTAGGAGGAGCCGCAGCACCAGTAGCGATCAAAGTCGTCGGAAACCTCGGCGACGATCGGACCGATCGCCAGTGCGTCCAGATCGGCGAACAAGCCGCCATCGGCCGCGCCGAAATACTCGTCGCCGATGTTGCGGCCGCCGACGATGGTGACGCTGTTATCGGCGGTGAAGCTCTTGTTGTGCATCCGCCGGTTGAGCCGAGAAAACTCGGTGATGTAGCCAATCGGCTTCGGCCAGCGGATCCGGAACGGGTTGAACAGCCGAACCTCGATGTTGGGATGTGCGTCCAGGGCTGCCAGCACTGCGTCGAGCCCCGAAATGCCGTTGTCGTCGAGAAGCAGTCGAACCCGTACCCCGCGCTCTGCCGCGGCATGGACCGCTTCCAGCAGCAGCGTTCCCGAGCGATCACCGTGCCAGATGTAGTATTGCAGATCGAGGCTGCGCTCGGCCGCCCGGGCGAGGGCGACACGCGCGGCAAAGGCTTCCCGCGCATCGGCGAGCAGTTTGATCCCGGAAGCACTTGGATGGCTCGCGCTCTCTTTCGCCGCACCGCGGGCCAGCGCGGTGTCGGCTACGTCAGCGATGATCCGCGAGCTCGGGTTTTTCGGATTGGGCGGGAGGCGATTGATCCACCAAAGCAGGCCCAGACCTATGGCGCCTGCTCCGATCGATCTCGCCCAACTGGCCTTCACTGCACCGGCGCTCCCGTTTCGTACACCGGCCGGTGCCGGGATGATGGTCGCTTAACGGTTACGGACGCGAGACGATCCGTCAGAGAGCCTCACAGGCCTCGGCGATGGCGGCGTAGATGCGGTCGAGGTCGGCGTCTTCGATGCAGTAAGGCGGCATTACATAAACCGTGTTGCCGAGCGGCCTGAGGAGCAGGTCCCTGTCCCGGAAATGCGCCAGCAGCCGCGGAGCGAGCGCGGACAAGTAGCCGTCCTCTCCCGCGATTTCGAGCGCCGTGATGGTGCCGCTTCGCCGGCAACCCCGAACATTGCGGAGGCTCGACAGCGCGTCGAGCCGAGCCTGTTGACGCTTCCCGAGCGAATCGATGCGCTCGGCCACCGGTTCTTCCGCCCAGATCGCCAGATTGGCACGGGCCGCGGCGCAGGCGATAGGATTGGCGGTGTAGCTGGAGGAGTGGAAGAACATCTTCACGCGATCCGGGCCATAGTGCGCCTGGAAGATCGGCTCGGTGGCCATTGTGACGGCAAGGGGAACAGCGCCCCCCGTCAGTCCTTTCGACAGGCAGAGGATGTCCGGCACCACGCCGGCCTGCTCGCACGCCAGCAACGTTCCGGTCCTTCCCCAGCCGGTCATCACCTCGTCCGCCACGAACAGCACGCCGTGTCGCGCACAGATGGCGCGCATCTCCCGGAGCGTGGAAGGGGCGTAGAAGTGCATGCCGCCAGCGCCCAGCACCAACGGCTCGACGATGAACGCCGCTGCCCCGGCGGCACAGGCCTGCTCCAAGACGTCGAGACTTGCCTGCTCGCCACCCGGCACGGGAAAGGGGATGGTGCCCACGTCGAACAGCAGCGGCTCGTAGGCGCTGTTGAACACGCCGCGGGCGCCCACCGACATTGCGCCGATGGTATCGCCGTGGTAGCCATGTTCGAGGACGAGGATCCGATGCCGGGCCGGATCGTGTTCTCGCCAATAGCCCAGCGCCATCTTGAGCGCGACCTCGACGCTCGTGGAGCCCGAGTCCGAGAAGAACACCCGGGTCAGTTCGCGCGGCATGATGTCGCGCAGGCCCTGGGCGACTGCCTCCGCCGGTTCGTGCGTCCACCCGGCGAAGATGATCTGATCGAGTTTCTCTGCCTGGTCCCGGATCGCGGCGACGATCCGCGGATGGGCATGGCCGTGCGTCGTGACCCACCACGAGGAGATTGCATCCACGATGCGGCGGCCATCGGCAGTGTGGAGCACCGCCCCCTCTGCCCGGGTCACCAGCGGGATCGGCTCGCCGAGCCCATGCTGAGTGAAGGGGTGCCACACGGCCGAGGCGCTCACCGGAAGACCCCCAGATCGAAGTTGCTTTGGAAGGCGGTCGCCAGCGTCTCCGCATTCAGCGGATCCAGCCGGGGAAGGCGGCCGAGACGACGAACCTGACCGATCTCAGCCACGATCGCCTCACTGTCCTCGACCGGCTGCCCGATGAAGGCGACGCCCAGGATCGGTACGCCGCGCGCCCGCAAGGCTTCGATCGACAAGAGGCTGTGATTGATGGTGCCGAGGCCCGTGCGGGCGACCAGCACGACCGGCTGGTTCCAGCGGGCGAAGACATCGGCGAACAGCATGGTTCGCGTGACCGGGACCAGCACGCCGCCCGCACCTTCAACGACGAGCGGGGCGTTGCCGGGCGGCAGTGCGAGCCTGTCCACCTCGATCGCCACTCCGTCGATTTCCGCAGCGAGATGCGGGGAGCAGGGGGTGGCAAGCCGGTAGGCCTCGGGAAGGATTTGGGACCTGGGCACACCCAGCGTTTCAACCCGGGCGGCATCGGTGCCGTCCAGCAGCCCCGACTGGACGGGTTTCCAATAGCGTGCGCCAAGCGCCGCAGCGAGGCCGGCGGCGAAGACGGTCTTGCCGATGTCGGTGTCGGTACCCGTGACGATGATGGTCTTGCTCATGGCACGACCTCCTGCAGCAGCGCGGCCAGCCGGTCCACATCCTCGGTCGTGACATTGAGGGTGAGGGACAGGCGCAGGCGCGAAGTGCCGCGCGGCACTGTCGGTGGGCGGATGCCGCGCACGTCGAACCCAGCGGATTGCAACGCTTCGGCTGCCCGCATGGTCGTGGCGTCGTCCCCGATCACCAGAGGGAGGATCTGCGAGCCGGTCGGCTGGACGCCCGCGGGTGCGAGTGCACGTTCCGCGTGGCGCACGAGGCCGTGGAGCCGTTCGCGCCGATCAGGCTCATCGGCGAGGATGTGCAGGCTCTCCCGAACCGCCCGCGCCATCAGCGGGGAGGGGGCCGTGGAGAAAATGAACCCGCGGCCGCGATTGATCAGAAAGTCGCGCACGATTCTCGCCCCGCAAACGAGCGCGCCTTCGCACCCCATCGCCTTCCCGCAGGTCCGGAGCGTCACGACGTTGTCGCGACCCTCCAAATCCTCGGCAAGACCGCGCCCGCCGACGCCGAAAAGGCCGGTCGCGTGCGCCTCGTCGATCAGCAGGATCGCATCCTCCGCGTCAGCCAGCTTCGCGAGCGCCGCCAGCGGCGCCCGGTCACCGTCCATGCTGTAGAGGCTCTCCACCGCGATCCAAGGCGTCCCGGCCCCGCCGCCCTTGCGCCATTGGCGGATGGCCGCCTCAAAGGCATCGACCTGGTTGTGTTCGGCCGCGACGCAGGTGGCGCGGCCGAGCCGCATCCCTTCATGCGCGCTTGCGTGTACCAGCGCATCATAGACGACCAGGTCGCCGCGCTGGGGAAGGGTCGCGAAGAGCGCCGCGTTGGCGGCAAAGCCGCTCGCAAAGTAGAGGGAGGCTTCGCTGCCGAAGAAGGCGGCGGCCTCGGCCTCTAGCGCTTCGTGCTCGTCGGAGTTGCCGCGGAGGAGCCGCGACCCACCCGAACCGACCGCTACGCCCTCGGCGAGCGCAGCCGCGACAGCATTCCGCAGGCGAGGCGCGGAAGCGAGCGCGAGATAATCGTTGGAGGCGAAGTCGGTGCCCTGACGGGGCAGGAGCCGGCGGATACGATGCTGGTCCGCCAGCTGCGCCAGATCGGCGCGATGGGCTGCAAAGCTCGGCATGGCGGGGGTGTAGCGGCATCGTCTCGCGATGCCACCCCCGCCATGCCGGATGCGCTTAGTGGTTGTCGCGCGGCAGACCCATGGTCTGCGCGATGCGCTGGTACTTCTCGGCACCCTCCAGAATCGCGCCGGTGTTCATCTGGCCGACCACCGAACGCTGGATTTCCTGCCATGGCGTCTGCGAAGCCGGATACTTGTACCCGCCCTCCGCCTCGAGCTTGCGACGACGCTCCGCGAGTTCCTCGTCCGAGATCAGCACGTCGGCCGTACCCTTGTTGAGGTCGATGCGGACGCGGTCACCGGTCTGGATGAGCGCCAGGCCGCCCATTGCGGCCGCCTCGGGCGAGGCGTTCAGGATCGACGGGCTACCGCTGGTGCCGGACTGGCGACCGTCGCCGATGCACGGCAGGGCGTGGATGCCCTCGCGGATCAGGTACGCCGGCGGACGCATGTTGACGACCTCGGCCGCGCCCGGATAGCCGATCGGGCCGGCGCCGCGCATGAACATCAGCGTCTCCGCCGTGATGTTCACGGACGGATCGTCAATGCGGTGGTGATAGTCCTCCGGACCGTCGAACACGACCGCGGGGCCTTCGAAGGCGTTCGGATCGTTCGGGTTCGACAGATAGCGCTCGCGGAACTCGTCGCTGATGACGCTGGTCTTCATGATCGCCGCGTCGAACAGGTTGCCCGACAGGACGATGAAGCCGGCTTCTTCCTTCAGCGGCTGGTTGAACGGACGGATGACCTTCTCGTCCTCGATCTCGACGCCACGGCAGTTCTCGCCGATCGTCTTGCCGTTCACGGTCATGACGTCCTCATGGATCAGGCCCTGGTCCATCAGCTGCGAGACCACTGCCGGCACACCGCCTGCGCGATAATAGTCCTCGCCCAGATATTCGCCCGCCGGCTGCAGGTTCACGAGCAGCGGCACCTTGTGGCCGTGCTCCTGCCAATCGCGAATGTCGAGCTCGACGCCCATGTGGCGGGCGAGTGCGGCGAGGTGGATCGGCGCGTTGGTCGAGCCGCCGATCGCCGAGTTGACGACGATCGCGTTCAGGAACGCTTCGCGCGTCATCACGTCGGAGGGCTTCAGGTCCTCGGCCACCATCTCGACGATGCGCTTGCCGGTCTCGTACGCCACTTCCTGACGGTCGCGGTACGGGGCGGGGATCGCGGCCGAGCCTGGAAGCTGCATGCCGAGCGCCTCGGCGAGCGAGTTCATCGTCGTCGCAGTGCCCATGGTGTTGCAGTAGCCCGTCGACGGTGCAGACGACGCCACCAGCTTGATGAAGCCCGCGTTGTCGATCTCGCCGGCTGCGAGCATCTGGCGCGCCTTCCACACGATGGTGCCCGAACCGGTGCGCTCGCCCTTGTGCCAGCCGTTGAGCATCGGACCGACCGACAGGGCGATCGCCGGGATGTTCACGGTGGCCGCTGCCATCAGGCAGGCAGGCGTGGTCTTGTCGCAGCCGATCGTCAGCACGACGGCGTCGAGCGGATAGCCGTACAGCACCTCGACCAGCGCCATGTACGCAAGGTTGCGGTCAAGCCCGGCAGTCGGCCGCTTGCCGGTTTCCTGGATCGGGTGGACCGGGAACTCGAGCGCAATGCCGCCGGCTTCGCGGATACCTTCGCGCAGGCGCTCCGCCAGCACCAGGTGGTGGCGGTTGCAGGGGGAGAGGTCGCTGCCGGTCTGGGCAATGCCGATGATCGGCTTGCCCGACTGGAGCTCGGCCTGGCTGATGCCGAAGTTCATGTACCGCTCGATGTAGAGCGCCGTCATGTCGATATTCTCGGGATTATCGAACCAGGCGCGCGAGCGAAGCTTGTTGGTCGGGGTGGCAGTCATGGGAGGTGTCCGGTCAGCGAGTCGTGGAAAGGCGATAGATCATGACATGCCGGTACGGCTTGCCGGGATCCACTCGGGCGGAAACAAAGTCGGGGTGATTGGGCGCGTCCGGAAACTTCTGCGGTTCCAGGGCAATCCCATCCCCCATGCGATATAGGTGACCCTTCTTGCCCAAATAGGTGCCGTCAAGGAAGTTGCCCGTGTAGAATTGGACCCCGGGCTCGGTGGTCAGCACTTCGAGCACGCGACCCGACTGCGGGTCCTCCAGGCGGGCGGCGAGTTCAGGCTTCGCGGTCAGCCCCTTGTCGAGGGCGAAGTTGTGGTCGTAGCCCTGGCCGTAGCGGATCTGCTGGTCATGGCCGTCCCGGATGCCGTCGGCCACCACGCGCGGGCTGCGGAAGTCGAACACCGTACCCGCGACCGGGCGACGCTCTCCGGTCGGGATAAGC
Source organism: Sphingomonas sp. ACRSK (assembly GCF_022346685.1). Taxonomy (NCBI): domain Bacteria; kingdom Pseudomonadati; phylum Pseudomonadota; class Alphaproteobacteria; order Sphingomonadales; family Sphingomonadaceae; genus Sphingomonas; species Sphingomonas sp. ACRSK. Next base: position 67,106 of record NZ_JAKRNR010000017.1, read on the forward strand.
TTGGCATCCACGGGCGTATAGGTCGCCGCAGGAACGGTCAGGCGGTGCCCGGTGGCACCCATCGGCGAACCTTCCCCCGCCAGGTTGAAGATGGCGTGGTTGGTCATGTTGACGATGGTCGGCTTGCTGGTCTTGCCCTCGAAGGCGATCGTCAGCGAACCCCTGTCGTCCAGCGAATAGGTGACGGTCACGTCGAACTGGCCGGGATAGCCGGAATCGCCGTCCGGGCTGCGATGCGCCAGCACGACCCTCGCCACCGGCCCGTTCTTCACGGAAACGACGCGCCAGACCTGCTTGTCGAAGCCCTTGCCGCCGCCGTGCAGCGAGTTGGTCTTGTCGTTGAGCGGCAACTGGAACTTCTTGCCATCCAGCGTGAACGTGCCGCCGGCGATGCGGTTGGCGTAACGCCCCACGGTGACCCCGAAATAGTTCGGATGATCGACATAGTCAGCGAGGTCGTCGTAGCCGAGCACCACGTCCGCCTTGTTGCCGTCGCGGTCGGGTGCGATCAGTGACTGCAGCGTCGCACCATAGGTCAGCACGCGCGCGGAGACGCCGTTGGCGCCCACGAGCGTAATCGCTTCAACTGCAGTGCCGTCCTTCAGCGTTCCGGCAGCGGAACGCTGCACCTCCGCCGCGGATGCCGTCCCCGCCGTCAGCGCTGTCGTGGCCGCCGCCACCAGCGCCAGAACAACTCCATCGCTGCCCACCTTCCGCATCGTCCTATCCTTGTGTATCGACGCCGTTGACGCGCCTTTCGGGGCTATATAGTCGGACAAAATTCACCAGGGCAAGCCGCGCAGCAGATGCTGGCGAACAGCGCGACCGCTTCGGCTTCCACACAGGAGACAGGATGCATGGCGTTGCCGCCAACTTCTTCCGTCGCTTCGACAGGTGCGCACCATGCGCCCGGTGGAAGCTACAAGCCCGCATTGACGCTGCTTGCCAGCCTCTTCTTCATGTGGGGCTTCATCACCGTCATCAACAATACCCTCCTGCCGCATCTCAGGAGCGTGTTTGAACTCGATTACACGCAGACCACGCTGATCGAATCGGTCTGGTTCATCGCGTATTTCGTGGCCTCGATCCCTTCGGCGAAGCTGATCGAGCGGATCGGCTATCAGAAGTCGATCGTGACCGGGCTCGTCATCATGGCAGCCGGTGCGCTGCTGATGGTGCCGGCAGCGCGACTGCCGTCCTATGGCGTCGTGCTCACCGCGCTGTTCATCATCGCCAGCGGGATCACGCTGCTCCAGGTGGCGGCGAACCCGTATGTCGCGGTCATCGGGCCGCCGGAAACCGGCTCCTCGCGCCTCAACCTGGTGCAGGCATTCAACTCGCTCGGCACTACGCTGGCGCCGCTGTTCGCAGGCTATCTGATCCTGGGCCGTTCGAAGGGCGGCACGGCAGAAGCCGGCGTGACGCTTACGGCTGCTGAGCGCTATGCCGATGCGCAGTCGGTGATCCTGCCGTATCTGATCGTTGCGGCGGTGCTGGTGGTGCTTGCCGTGGTCATCGCCCGCTTCCCGCTTCCCGCGATCGGCCAGGCTACCCAGCGCGTCTCGCGCGAGGAGCGGCGCGGCATGTCGCTTTGGAAGCACCGGAACCTCGTCTGGGGTGTGCCGGCGATCTTCATCTACCTGATCGCGGAAATCGGCGTAGCCAACCTGTTCATCAACTTCGTCTCGCAGCCGGACATCGCCGCGATCACGCACGAGCAGGCATCGCGCTACCTGGCGCTGCTGTGGGGCGGCATGATGGTGGGCCGCTTCGTCGGCAGCTTCGTCATGCAGAAGGTGCCCGCCGACAAGGTTCTGGCGTTCTTCGCGGTCGGCGCGTTCATCGTGATGCTGCTGGCGACCTTCACCAGCGGCCATGCGGCGATGTGGTCGCTGATCGCGGTCGGCCTGTTCCACTCGATCATGTTCCCGACGATCTTCACGCTGGGCATCAAGGGCCTGGGTCCGCTCACCGAAGAAGGCTCGGGCCTGCTCATCATGGCGATCGCCGGCGGTGCGCTGGTGGTGGTGCAGGGCTGGCTGGCCGACACGGTCGGGCTGCAGACCTCGTTCCTGCTGACCGCCGCCTGCGAACTCTACATCCTGTTCTACGCGCTGTGGGGCTCCAAGCCCACGCATGCGCTGCCGGAGCCCGAGGTGATCGGGTAATCTTGCCGGCAAGGCACGACGAGGGCGCCTCCGCTACCGCGGGGGCGCCCTTTTCGTATCACTCCATGGCGTGGCGCGTATCCTCGAGCGCCAGGTCGACCAGTGCGCGCATCGCCGCACCGGCTGCCTCCGCATCGCCTGCCGCAATGGCGTCATAGACGCGGACGTGATCGGGCAAGGGATCGCGGGGCAGGGCGCGGGAGCGTTGCTTGAACTGGGTGGTCCAGTTCACCGCCGCCCCGATGCTGGCGCTCAGCACGACCAGCGCGTCGTTCCGCGTGGCGCGGAGGATCGCGTCGTGGAAATCGCGGTCTGCGGCCAGGCCGGCTTCCGTCGCCAGCGTGTGCCGCCGCATGGCCGCCAATGCGTCCTTCATCGCCTTCAGGTCGGCGCGGTCGCGCCGTTCGGCCGCCAGGCGTGCAGCTGCGGGCTCGACGATCGCCCGTAGTTCGAACAGGCTGCGGATGAACTGGATGTCCGGACTGCCTGCGAAAGCCCAGGCGACGACATCCGGATCCAGGAGGTTCCAGCGGTTGCGCGGCAGGACGCGGGTGCCAGCCTTGGGGCGGCTCTCTACCAGCCCCTTTGCCGTCAGGACCTGCACCGCCTCGCGATAGGCGCTGCGGGAAACGTCCAGCGCCTCCGAGAAGGCGATCTCCCCCGAAAGGGTGTCACCAGGCGCATATTCGCCCGAGACGATCGCAAGGCCCAGCTTGTGTGCGATCGCGCCACGCAGCCGGCGCCCGGTGCCGCGCGGCTGTCGCGCCGGCGTGTTTGCGCTCTCCGGCGCATCAGCCTCGCCCTTCGCATTGGTCATCCCTATCTCCCCCGCTAAGGCTGTGGTCGCGTTTTGAATGCCGAACGAACGATTGCCAAGCCGGCACCGCTTTAATATGTCCGAGTAAATAAGGAGCCACCCCATGACCAACGACACCGCAACCCTCAACCGGGCGAGTGACGCCGGCTTTCGTTCGATCTCGGCCGACACGGGCGAGCCCTTTGGAGAGCCGTTTGCCGTTCATGGTCCGGCCGACGTGGACGCGGCCTGCGCCGCGGCGGAAGCAGCGTTCGACGTTTATCGCTCGACCGACCGCGAGACCCGCGCCGCGTTCCTGGAAAAGATCGGCGAAGAGATCCTGGCGATCGGCGACGAGCTGATCGAGACGGCGATGCGCGAGAGCGGCCTGCCGCGCGCGCGCCTGGAGGGTGAGCGCGGCCGCACCGTCGGCCAGCTCAAGATGTTCGCCGGTGTCGTCCGCAAGGGTGGTTGGCTTGGCCTGCGCATCGATCCGGCGCTTCCGGATCGTCAGCCGCTGCCGCGCCCGGACCTGCGCCTGCGCATGATCCCGCTCGGCCCGGTCGCAGTGTTCGGTGCCTCGAACTTCCCGCTCGCGTTCTCGACCGCTGGTGGAGACACCGCCTCGGCGCTCGCCGCCGGTTGCCCGGTCGTTGTGAAGGGCCACCCGGCGCATCCGGCGACGGGCGCGCTGGTCGCAGAGGCTATCCGTCGCGCGGTCGCCGCCTCCAGCCTGCCGGAAGGCGTGTTCTCGCACCTGGTCGGCCCCGGTAACGAACTCGGGTCGCAGCTGGTGCAGGACCCGCGCATCACCGCAGTGGGCTTCACCGGCTCGCGTGGCGGTGGCCTGGCGCTGATGAAGCTTGCACAGGCGCGCGAAGTGCCGATCCCGGTCTATGCCGAGATGTCGAGCATCAACCCCGTTCTGCTGATGCCGGAAGCGCTCAAGGCGCGCGGCGCGGCACTGGGTACGGCCTTCGTCGGCTCGCTGACGATGGGCGCGGGTCAGTTCTGCACGAATCCGGGCCTGCTGCTCGCGATCGAGGGCGAGGGGCTGGATGCATTCGTCGAAGCGGCGAAGACCGCGCTCGTCGAGGCAGGCGCCAGCACCATGCTGACGCCCGGCATCCACAAGGCATATTCGGAGAGCGTCGAGAACCTTGCGTCGCATGCGCAGGTCGAGACGGTCGCGCGTGGCAAGGTGGGCGAGGGCGTGACCCAGGGTCAGGCCGCGTTCTTCTCGACCACGGCGGAGGCATTCCTGGCCGACAAGACGCTGGGGCATGAGGTGTTTGGCGCCTCGTCGATCCTGGTACGTTGCCGCAACGAGGAAGAGCTGCGCCAGGTGCTCGTGGCCGCCGAGGGACAGCTCACCGCCACGCTGCACATGGACGCGGGCGACGCGGAGCTTGCGGCGCGGATGGTACCGGTGCTGGAGCGCAGGGCAGGCCGCATCCTCGCCAACGGCTGGCCGACGGGCGTCGAAGTGACGCATGCGATGGTCCATGGCGGGCCGTTCCCGTCGACTTCCGACGGTCGCACCACTTCGGTCGGTAGCCTCGCGATCGACCGCTTCCTGCGGCCGGTGTCGTACCAGAACCTGCTGCCGGAGCTGCTGCCCGCAGATCTGCGCGACGGGGCACAGGCAGGCCTGCCGCGTCTGATCGACGGCCAGCTCCACAACGATTGATCAATCCCGGCGACCGCAAACGCGGCGTTCAACTGGGGAGGAATTAGGATGACGTTGCGTTTGTTGCAGCATCGGGCGCCGGACGGCACGCGATCGGTGATCGCGGCCCAGGGCGACCGGGCGGCATTCGTGCCGGGGGTCGATAGTGTGCGGGCGCTCGCCGCCCGCGCCATCGCCCAAGGCACCAGCCTGGCGGATGCGGTCGCCGCATGCGGGGAGGGGGCTACCGTCGACCTCGCCGCGGAGTTTGAGGCCGGTCACCTGATCGCGCCGATCGACCATGAGGATCCGGCGCACGTCGTGATGACGGGCACCGGCCTCACGCACCTCGGCTCGGCCGAAGGGCGCGACAAGATGCACCGCGAGGCGGCCGCCGTCGAAAAGCAGACGGACTCCATGCGGATGTTCCTGGAAGGCGTCGAGGGCGGCAAGCCCGCAGCAGGCCAGGTCGGCCAGCAGCCGGAGTGGTTCTACAAGGGCGACGGATCGCAGCTGGTCGCCCCGGGCGCTCCGCTGTCGATGCCCGCCTTCGCCCAAGACGGCGGCGAAGAGCCGGAGCTTGCCGGCATCTACCTGATCGGTCCGGACGGTACGCCGTTCCGCCTAGGTCTCTGCCTCGCCAATGAGTTCAGCGACCATGTGACCGAGCGTCATAACTACCTGTGGCTCGCGCACTCGAAGCTGCGCCAGGCGTCGCTTGGGCCGGAGATCGTCGTCGGCACGCCGCCGTCGGACGTGCGCGGCAGCAGCCGCATCCTGCGCAACGGCGAGGTTCTCTGGGAAAAGCCGTTCCTGTCGGGTGAGGACAACATGTCCCACAGCCTGGCGAACCTGGAGGCGCATCACTTCAAATATGCGCTGTTCCGCCGCCCCGGCGACATCCACATCCACTTCTTCGGGACGGCCACGCTGTCGTTCACCGACGGCGTGAAGACGGAAACCGGCGACGTGTTCGAGATCGAAGCGGCGCCGTTCACGCTGCCGCTGCGCAACCCGCTCGCCCGCGACGCCGAGGCGCCGGTGACCGTTCGCGCACTCTGATCCAGCCTGCCCGGCCTCCGCGCCATCGCGGGGCCGGGCAGCCACTGCCGATCGCCAAAGGGCTTGCAGTCCGGGCGGTCAGCAGCGACGAGGGATGCAGCCCGCGCGGTATCGGTCGCGCCCTTGCACAGGATCCTTCGATGGTCGTCACGGACATCGCAACCCGCACGTACGACCATAATTTTCGGCTCGACCCGATCGTCCGCAGCCTGCTCGATACGGACTTCTACAAGCTGCTGATGCTGCAGATGATCCGGCACGTGCATCCGGACGTCGACGCGACCTTTTCCGTGATCAATCGCACCCACTTGGTTCGCCTGGCGGAGGTGATCGACGAAGCGGAGCTGCGCGCGCAGCTCGACCATGCCCGCACCATTCGGTTCGCGAAGAAGGAGTTGATCTGGCTCGCGGGCAACAGCTTCTACGGCACGGCACGGATGTTCAGCCCGGATTTCATCCGCTGGCTGGCCGATTTCCAGCTGCCGCCCTATGTGCTGGAGAAGCACGACGGCCAGTATGCGCTGCATTTCGAAGGCCCTTGGACCCACACCACCATGTGGGAAATCCCGGCGCTGACCATCATCAACGAGCTACGCGCTCGCGCCGCCATGCGCGACAAGGGTCGGTTTGCACTCGACGTGCTCTATGCTCGAGCCAAGGCGAAGCTCTGGCAGAAGGTCGAGCGGCTGCGCGCGCTCCCAGATCTGGTTCTGTCCGATTTCGGAACCCGCCGTCGCCATGGTTTTCTTTGGCAACGCTGGTGCGTCGACGCCCTGAAGGAGGGACTCGGCGACCGATTCATCGGCACGTCCAATGTGTTGCTGGCCATGGATGCGGACCTGGAGGCGATCGGGACCAACGCGCACGAGCTTCCCATGGTGGAGGCAGCCTTGTCAGACAGCGATGCGGAACTCGCCGGAGCGCCCTATCGCGTGCTGGAGCAATGGCGGCAGCATTACGGGGGCAACCTGCTGGTGGCCTTGCCGGACGCGTTCGGGACGACGGCGTTCCTGGCGAACGCACCCGCCTGGGTAGCGGACTGGACAGGCTTCCGCCCCGACAGCGCACCCCCGATTGCGGCCGGGGAGCAGATCATCGCCTGGTGGCAACGCCACGGCGTCGATCCGCGCAGCAAGTTGTTGATCTTTTCGGACGGCATGGACGTGGACACGATTGAGCAGGTCTACGGCCACTTCCATGGCCGCGTGCGGATGAGCTTTGGCTGGGGCACCAACCTTACCAACGATTTCCGGGATTGCGATCCCGATGGCGCCCACGGGCTTGAGCCGATCTCGCTGGTGTGCAAGGTCACTCGGGTAAACGGGCGCCCCGCGGTGAAGCTCTCCGACAATCCGGAGAAGGCAACGGGCGAACCGGACGAAATCGCGCGCTACCTGCGCGTATTCGGCGGGGAAGACCGCGTCGCGAGCGCGGTGGAGGTCTAGGCTAGGGCGCTGAGCCGTTCGCGTGCCGGACCCTCGGTGGAGGGAGCCGGCACGCGTGGCATGCTATTGCGCTTGCGCCGTGTTCGAAGGCGCGATCTGGCCCGACGGTCCTTCCTCGCTCATCTGCTTCGCGTGGTGGATGTTGTACCCCACGAAGATGATCGCCCAGATCGCCGCGATGATCAGCAGGATGATCGCGAGGCGCCGGAGGGGCGGTCCTTTTCGAGGATCGGGCGGCACGGGCATGATGAAGTCCTTCGGATCGGTAGGCGCAGGGGCGAGTCTTAGTGGCTGGCGTCCTCGCCGGCAGCGCGAAGGTCGACAAAGGTGCGCATCACCTTCGGGATACCGCCGATCACGAACGAAGCCATCGACTGCTCTTCAGCCAGCGACTGCTCGAGCAGCGCGGTGACGCTGCCAAACCCGCCGTCTTCGGCCAGGGTGATAAGACCGGTGTAGCTTGCGATTTCGAAGTTCTCGAACGCGAAGTTCGCAAAGCTGTTCTTGATGATCTCGTCGCCAGCCACCGTATGGCTGAGCGCTGCCAGATTGCCGGAGATGCTGAGACCCAGGTCCTTCAGGTTGGAATGGCTTTCTCCGAGATCGGCAAGGATTTGCTCGACGCGGGAGATCTGCTGCTCGGTCTCGGCCCGGTGGCTGCGCAGCCGGGCTTCGATTTCGGGATAATGCGCGAGACGATCGAGCTGACGGTCGATCAGCGCCAGAGCCTGATGCTCGACTGCGTGCACGTCGCGCAGGCCGGTGATGAACAGCGGACGGATGATCTCATTGACAGTTGCCATGGGCGTCTCCTCTCGGTTGCGCCTTCAAAGCGCGCGGGAGGAAGGAGAGGTTCCCTCTGGCGTGAAGCGAGATCGGGGCGGGGAAGCATCGGAACCCGCCACCAACGTGGACGATGGCGTCAGGCGCTGGCGAGAAGCGGAAGTGGCCGGGCGAACTCGATCCGGTTGCGACCCAGGGCCTTCGCCGAATAGAGCGCGCGGTCCGCGGCGGAAAGCAGGCTGGGCAGGTCCACGCCGTCGGCGCCCAGCTCCGCCAGCCCGACGCTCACGGTTGCACGGATGTTGCCGCTCTCGCCGTGGACGGTGCCGGCAAAGCGTCGCGCTACCGCCTCGCCGATCTCGCTTGCGCGACTGCCATTCTGTCCCGGCAGCAGCGCCGCAAATTCCTCGCCGCCCAACCGCACCAGCAGGGTCCTGCTCCCGATCGTTTCCTGCGCGATCGAGGCGAAGGACTTTAGGACCTCGTCCCCGGCAGCGTGTCCGTAGCGATCATTGATGGACTTGAAGTGGTCCAGGTCGAACGCGAGCAGCGAGGCGCACGTGCTGTCGGTCAGCATGGCAGCCCCCTCCTCGAAGAAGCGCTGCCGGTTGCCGAGCCCCGTAAGGAAGTCGGTGCGCGAGATCGCAAGGAGCTTGCCCTGCGCCTCTTCGCGAACGAGCGCCAGCAGGGCCATGGGCATCGCCATCGAGTAGAGCACGCCTTCGTACAGGGTCGCCTCCGCCAGCGACGGCAGGATGTCGTCGCCATAGATGCCAGCCAGCACCGGGAGCACGAGCGCTCGGAACGCGTAGAAGAGGGCATGCCCTCCGGCGATCGCGACGGGAATGGGGAGCGATCGGAGCGACCGTAGCGTGGGGCTGCGCGCGAGCCGCCATGCGGTCAGCCCGCAGACCAGGGAGATTGGCAGCGCGGAGCAGTAGTTCCACAAGATCGATCGCGCGCCGGAACCGACGCTTGCCCAGGCGACGGCGACGAACAGCAGAAGCGCCACGGACTGGCGCGCGTAGCGATGCCCGTCCAGTCGCCCAACGCCGTTCAGGACCAGCAGATATCCGGACAGGATGACGAGGTTGCTGAGCGCCCACCCTGTAGCACCCGGGAGATGGGTTCGCCCGATCGCGAGCCCGCATCCGACCGCCAGAACCGCGTACCCCGCAGCCCAGGTGCCGAGTTCGGCAGACCGCCCCGCCCGAGCCTGTCGTTCCCAAAGCGTCATCCCCGCGCCGACGAGCAACGTGCCGATCGCCAGACCGTACAGGGTGAGAAGGTCCAAATGCATCTCAATACAGCCCCCTAAAGGCTGCAATAGCGCAATCGAGATGAAATTTCCACGCCCGTGGAACCGGATGGCCGCTGCCGCGTTTTGCGCGCCCGTGGGATTGTTGCCGCCGTACATCGTGGCGGAGAGGGTGGGATTCGAACCCACGGTGAGCGTGAACCCACGGCGGTTTTCAAGACCGCTGCCTTAAACCACTCGGCCACCTCTCCGCACACAGCGCGCTTACGGCGGCTGGTCGGGTTTGTGCAAGCCTCTCGACGCTTAGGGGTTTCGCGCGGGCTCTCCGCTGTGGCACAGAGCCGCTTCACGTGCGGGAGCCGAGTATGCGTAGATGGGGCAAGGGGCTGCTCGCCCTTGCGGCGATGATGTCGATCAGCGGTTCGGCGGCAGCCCAGGACGAGGCGGGGTTCCAGGCCTATCTTCAGGGAGTTGCAGCAAAAGCACGGTCCCAGGGTGTGAGCGAGCGCGCGATCGGCGCCGTGCTGAACGGGCTCACCTACAATCCGCGGGTGGTGGAACTCGACCGCGGCCAGCCCGGCGGGACCAGCAATAGTGTTCCCGCCTTTGCTCCGTACAAGGCCCGTCATGTCGACGCCGCCCGCATCAACCGCGGGCGCGAGGCGTATCGCGCACAGCGCCCGAAGCTGATGCGGATCGAGCAGGAGACCGGCGTACCCGAATCGATCATGGTCGCGATCTGGGGCCATGAGACCAACTACGGCGGCTACACCGGCAACTTCGACCTGCCGCGCTCGCTCGCGACCCTCGCCTATGAGGGGCGCCGCCGCGCGCTGTTCGAGCCGGAATTGATCGCGACCATGAAAATGGTCGACCGGGGGGTTCCGCGCGACAGCCTGAAGGGCAGCTGGGCAGGGGCGACCGGGTACCCACAGTTCCTGCCGTCGATCTACCTTCGCCTCGCACGCGACGGCGACGGTGACGGCCGGGCGAACATCTGGACCAGCGCAGCCGATGCCCTGGCGTCGATCGGCAACTACTTCGTCAATGCCGGCTGGCGCCCCGGACAGCCCTGGGGTGTCGCGGTGAACGTTCCCGCCAACCTGAACCGGGGGTCGCTCACCTCGCCGACGCGGTCGCCGCGGTGCCCCCGCGTGCATGAGCGGCACACGCGCTGGCGGAGCATGGCCGAGTGGCGGCGCCTGGGCGTGGTCCCGCAATCCGGCCGCTGGCCGGACGACACCATTCAGGCGACGCTTCTCGAACCGGACGGTCCGGGAAACACCGCCTATCTCCTCACCGGGAACTACCGGGTGATCCTGGATTACAACTGCTCGAACTTCTACGCGCTGTCGGTGGGGCTGCTGGCCGATGAAGTCGCACGCTAGCGCGTTGGGAGTGCTGCTGCTGGCGGGGTGCGCGGCGAGCACGCTGCCGCCCGCGCCGCAGCAGCCTCCAAGCGACCTTACGCTCCCTGCCGCGCCACCGACACCCGAGGCTCGCTACGATGCCGTCGGCTGGGCGAATACGGCGGCCGCGCCGGACGCCGACGGCGCCGTGTTCGTCGTCCATCCGACGCTCGCTGCGGGCAGCTTTGTCGAGCTCACGCTGCTCGACGGCGGCCGCACGACGGTGATGAAGGTTGGCCGAAACGCCCCGGTCGCTCCGGGATATGTCCTGGCCCTCTCGCCGGTTGCTGCACAAGCGCTCGGCGTCGGATCAGCGCCGGTAGCCGTGCGGGTGAGGGAGGTCGTGCCGCCGGCCCACGAGCGTGCCGCAGCCGAAGGGGGGAGCCTGACGCGGATGGATGCGCCACAGGTGCTGCTGACGGCGCTGCGCAAGCGTCTTCCGCCGTCGCCGGCCGCGGGATCCACGCCGGGGATCGGCGCGGTGGCGCAGGCGCCGATATCCCCACAACCGCCGTCGCGTCCCGGGCCCAAGCCGATCGAGACCGTCGCGCTGCCGCCGAGCCAAGTTTCGCCGCTGCCCGCGGTGCCGGTTGCTCCGCCACCTACACCCGCCTCCAGCGTGCCCGCGACCGGCGCCTGGGCCGTTCAGGTGGCGGCGCTGTCGAACGCGACCCGCGCCGAGGCGCTGGCGCGCGAGCTGGGCGGCTTCACGCGACGTACGGGGGCGCTGGTCCGTGTACGCATGGGGCCGTATTCAACCAACGCGGCCGCCGAACGCGGGCGTGCGCAAGCCGCTGCGCGCGGCTATGGTGACGCAAAAGTTATTCGCAACGACTGACCTAAGGCCCTGGACCCTACGATGAAGAAGCTGCTTACCGCCGTCCTGCTTTCCGCCGTCGCCGTCACGCCGTCGGTCGCCGCTGCGCCCCCATTCGAGACTCCGGCGCCCGTCGCCTATCTCCAGGACCTGTCATCGGGCGCCATCCTGTATGCCAAGGATGCCGACCGCCGCATGCCGCCGGCCTCCATGGCCAAGATGATGACCGCCTATGTGGCGTTCGACCTCATCAAGAAGGGCGAGCTGAAGCTCGACCAGAAGTTCCAGGTGCGCCCCGAAACCTGGCAGCGCTGGCATGGCCCGGCTGCGGGCTCGACCATGTTCCTGTCCGTGAACGAGCAGGTCAGCGTCGACGACTTGCTCAAGGGGATCATCACCCTTTCCGGCAACGACGCGTGCGTGGTCCTGGCCGAAGGCGTCGCGGGGACGGAAGAGGCGTTCACGAGTCTGATGAACCAGCGCGCCAAGGAGCTGGGGCTGACCAACAGCCACTTCGGCACGTCCAACGGCTGGCCGGATGAAGGCCGCACCTTTGTCAGCGCGCGGGACTTGGCGACGCTCGCGTCCGCGACGATCCAGAAGTTCCCCGATCTCTACAAACGCTTCTATTCGCTGGAAAGCTTCACCTGGGGCAAGACGCTGGGCGCGGGCAGCGACATCACGCAGGCGAATCGTGACCCGCTGCTCGGGCGCGTCGCCGGCGCCGATGGCCTGAAGACCGGCCACACCGAGGAGGCCGGCTATGGTTTCACCGGTTCCGCCGAACAGAACGGCCGGCGCCTGGTGATGGTGCTGGCGGGCCTGACGAGCTTCAACCAGCGCATTTCCGAATCGGTCCGCTTCATGGAGTGGGGCTTCCGTGCGTGGCGTGCCCGGCCCATCGCTAAGAAGGGCAAGCTGGTCGAAACCGCCGATGTCCAGCTGGGGGATAGCAGCACCGTCGGCCTCGTCGCGCCGCGCGACCTGACCGTCACGGTTCCGGCGGGCGCCGCTACCGAACTCGCAGGCACGGTCGTGTATCAGGGGCCGATCAAGGCGCCGATCAAGGCCGGCCAGCATATCGCCGATCTCGTCATCTCCTCGCCCGGCATGGAGCCGCAGCGCCTGCCGCTGGTGGCCGAGAAGGACGTGGACGAGGCCGGCTTCTTCGGTCGCGCCTGGGCGGGCCTGATGGCGCTGTTCGGCGCTTGAGCGGCCTGTTCATCTCGTTGGAGGGCGGCGAGGGCGTCGGCAAGTCGACCCAGACCACCCGCCTCGCTGCCGCGTTGGAGGCGCGGGGCCTGCACGTCGTGGTCACCCGGGAGCCGGGCGGCAGCGAGGGCGCGGAAGCGATCCGCGGCCTGCTGATGCAGGGCGAGGTGACGCGCTGGAGCCCCCATGCCGAGGCGCTCTTGTTCGCAGCGGCGCGGGCGGATCATGTCGAAAAGCGCATCCGTCCTGCCCTCGAGGCGGGGCAGTGGGTGTTGTGCGATCGATATATCGATAGCACCCGCGCGTATCAGGGCGGGCAGGGGATCGATGACGCGGCGATCCTAGCGCTGCATGCCTTTGGGTCGAAGGGGCTGCTCCCGGATCGGACCCTGCTGCTGTCCCTGCCCGAAGGGGCGGGGGAGGAGCGTGCGCTCGTCCGGGACCGTGGCGTCGCGGATCGGTTCGGTGCCAGGGGACCCGAGTTCCACGCACAAGTCGCGGCGGCCTTCGAACGGATCGCCGACGGCGAAGCCGCGCGTGTCCGCCGTGTCGATGCGGCGGGAACGCCCGAAGCCGTGACGGCCCGCCTGATGGATGCGCTCGCCGACCTCCTGCCATGATCGAACTCGTCGGGAATCGGGCCGCGCACGACGCCTTCTTCACGGCGGCAGAGCGGGGCGGGCTGCACCACGCCTGGCTCCTGGCGGGGCCGGAGGGGGTAGGGAAGGCCAGCTTCGCCCGCGTGGCGGCGGCCCGCCTGCTTGCGCTTGCGGTCGATCCCCGGGTGCCGGTTCGCGGAGGCGCGCTTGCCGAGGAGGACCGAACCGCGGCGCTGATCGCGGCGGGCTCTCACCCGGACTATCGCGAGATGGCCCGGCAGCCAAAGGACCCGGCAAAGCCCGACGAGAACCTCGCCCGCAGCATCCCGATCGCGCAGGTGCGTGCACTCCAGCCGATGTTCGCGACCAAGCCGTCGCTGTCCGAACGACGCGTGGTGCTGATCGACGCGATCGACGACTTGGAAACGGCAGCTGCCAACGCGCTGCTGAAGAACCTTGAGGAGCCGCCCGCCGGCACGATCTTCCTGCTGATCAGCCATGCGCCCGGCCGACTGCTCCCAACGATCCGCTCGCGCTGCCGGATGCTCCGCTTCGAGCGGCTTTCGGATGCGGAGGTGGGGACCGTCGTCCGGGCGGCGATGCCGGACGTGAGCGATGTCGAATGCGATGCGCTGGTCCGCGGGGGCGAAGGATCGCCTGGTCGCGCGCTCGCCTTCGCTGGCCTCGACGTCGCCGCCCTGGAGCGTGCGATGGCGGCGATCGCCGGCGACGGCGATCCAAGCAACGCGCTGCGCGGCAAGCTCGCCAAGGCACTTGGCGGCAAGGCTGCGCAGCACCGGTATGAAGCGTTTCTGGAGCGCGCACCGAGCTTCATCGCCGCCAGAGCGCGTGAGCGCAGTGGCGTCGCCTTGCGCACGGCGCTGGGCGCCTATGAGGCGGCACGCGCACTCGCGGCGGCAGCGCCGGGCCTCTCGCTGGACGCACAGGCAACGGTGTTCGAGATGGGCGGCATTCTTGCGCGTCTCGCAGAGCAGGACGGGCTTCAATCGCGCGGAGCGATGCACTAGGGACACGGCATGGCCGAGCCCTATTACATCACCACCGCGATCCATTATCCCAACGGCAAGCCGCACATCGGCCACGCCTACGAGATGATCGCCGCCGACGCGATCGCGCGTTTTCACCGCCAGGCGGGCCGCGACGTCCGCTTCCAGACCGGGACCGACGAGCACGGCCTCAAGATGGTGCAGACCGCGCGCAAGCGGGGCATGGAAGTGCGCGCGCTTGCGGACGAAATGTCGAGCTATTTCCATGAGATGGCGGACAAGCTTGACATCTCCTATGATCGCTTCATCCGGACCGTGGAGCCGGCGCACTATGCGGCGAGCCAGGCAATCTGGCAGGCGATGGCCGATGCCGGCGACCTGTACCTGTCCCGTTACGAGGGCTGGTACTCCGTTCGCGACGAGGCGTTCTACGAAGAGAAGGAACTGACCGAAGGGGAAGGGGGCGTTCGCCTTTCACCTCAGGGAACGCCGGTCGAGTGGACCGCCGAGGAGACCTGGTTCTTCCGGCTTTCCAAGTACCAGCAGCCGCTGCTCGATTTCTATGCGGGGCATCCGGAGTTCATCCAGCCCGAGAGCCGGCGCAACGAGGTACTGCGCTTCGTCGAGGGAGGGCTTGCCGACTTGTCGGTATCGCGTACCAGCTTCGACTGGGGCGTGCCGGTGCCGGGTAGCCCCGGTCACGTCATGTACGTCTGGGTCGACGCACTGACCAATTACCTGACCGGCGCCGGCTATCCGGATGGTGGGGACACGGCGCGCTTCTGGCCCGCCGACCTGCACCTGATCGGGAAGGACATTGTCCGGTTCCACGCGGTCTATTGGCCTGCCTTCCTGATGTCTGCCAAGCTCGCGCTGCCGCGGCAGGTATTCGGCCATGGCTTCCTCCTCAACCGCGGGGAGAAAATGTCCAAGTCGACCGGAAACGTCATCGACCCGATGGCCCTTGCTGGCTTGTACGGTGTCGACGCGCTGCGCTATTTTCTGCTGCGCGACATCAGCTTCGGTCAGGACGGGACCTTCTCGGACGAGGCGATCGTCACTCGTGCCAACGCCGATCTCGCCAACAGTTTCGGCAATCTGGCGCAGCGCACCCTGTCGTTCATCGCGAAGAACCTGGACGGCGTGCTGCCGTTGCCCGGCCGCAGTGACCCCGCCGACGATGCTTTGCTCGCGCAGGTGGCGGAGGCAGGCGCCGCATTCCGCGAAGAGTTCGCCGCCCTTTCCCTGGGACAGGCACTGGAAAGCTGGATGCGGGGGGTGTTTGCCTGCAACCAGTATATCGACGCACAAGCGCCCTGGTCGCTGCGCAAGACCGACCCGGAGCGGATGCATGCCGTGCTTGGAACGCTGGTGCGGGCCATCCGCGATCTCGCGATCCTGGTATGGCCGGTGATCCCCACCTCGGCCGGTCGTGTGCTCGACCAGTTGGGGCAGGATGCGCGCGATCATGGCGCGCTCGCTGACTCCGCCTGGTACATCCGTGCGGCGGACGCGGGCTTCCGCATCGCTCCGCCCGCACCGATATTCCCGCGGCTCGCGCTGGAAGAGGCTGCGGTATCCGCATGAAGCTCGCCGACAGCCACTGCCACCTGAACTACAAGGATGTCTTCGAGCAGCAGCCGGAGGTGCTGGCGCGCGCGCGGGACGCTGGCGTGGTGGCGATGCTCAACATCTCGACCCGAGAGAACGAGTGGGACGCGGTGATCGGCACCGCAGAGCGTGAGCCGGACGTCTGGGCGACGATCGGCATCCACCCGAACGAAGCAGACAGCTACCCCGAGGTCGATACCGAGCGGCTTGTCGCCCGGGCCGCTCATCCTCGCGTCGTCGGCATCGGAGAGACCGGACTGGATTACTACTATGAGCATTCCGATCGCGCCCGGCAGCAAGCGAGCTTCCGCAGCCATCTCGCTGCCTGCCGGCAAATCGGCCTTCCGGTGGTGGTGCACACGCGGGATGCCGAGGCGGATACTGCGGCGATCCTGAAGGAAGAGATGGGGAAGGGGAGCTTCCCCGGCGTGATCCATTGCTTCACCGGCACTGCGGAATTCGCGCGCCAGGCGCTCGATCTCGGCTTCTACATCTCCATTTCCGGCATCGTGACGTTCAAGAACGCGCGCGAACTCCAGGAAACCGCACGCTGGCTGCCGCGCGAGCGCCTGCTGGTGGAGACCGACGCGCCGTTCCTGGCGCCGGTGCCGCATCGCGGACGTCCCGGCGAGCCCGCCTATGTCGCGGACACCTGCCGCTTCCTTGCGGAGCTGCGCGGGGAGGATGTCGAGGGGCTGGCGGATACCACCCGCGCGAACTTCCACGCGCTGTTTGCGAAAACGACCGCGTGAAGATCCGCATCCTGGGCTCCGGCACTTCGTCGGGCGTGCCGCGGCTTGGCGGAGACTGGGGAGCATGCGATCCGACCGATCCTCGTAACCGGCGCACACGCGTGTCGGCACTGATCGAGACGGACACGACGCGCATCCTGATCGACACCGGCCCCGACATGCGGCAGCAGCTGCTCGACGCCGAGGTGGCGGACGTGGATGCGGTGCTCTGGACCCACGACCATGCCGATCACTGCCATGGCATCGACGACCTGCGACAGCTATTCCATCTGCGCGGACAGCCGGTACGCGGCTATGCCCGTCCTGAGACATTGGCAGTGCTGCGGGAACGCTTCGGCTACGTCTTCTTCGGCCGCAATGGCTACCGGGCAACCGTCGACGCGCAGGAGCTTCCGGATCGGCTGCGGATCGGCGACATCGACATTTCCGTGACCGATCAGCCGCATGGGGCGATCCGGTCCGCGGGACTGCGTTTCGAAAGTGGTGGTCGTTCCGTTGTTTACGCGACGGACTTCAACGAAGTGACAGACGCGATGCTTGCGCTTTACCGAGGGTGCGACCTCATGGTCGTCGATGCGCTTCGGGATGCACCGCATCCGACGCACCCGACGGTGGACGAGGCGCTGGCGCTGGTAAAGGCGTGCGGCGATCCGCGAGCGGTGTTGATCCACATGGACCACAGCCTGGATTACCGGGCGCTTCGATCCCGGCTGCCGGCGCACGTCGAGCCGGGCTTCGACGGCTTGGAACTGGCCGCGTGAGCCTGGAGAGCAGCGCCGAGCTGCTCTGGGGCATCGGAGCGCTCGTGCTTGCTGTATCCGCGCTGATCGCCCGCCGTCCGAGCAGAAATACGATCCTGCGCTCATTGCTGGCGTGGCTGCTCATCGGCGCAGTGATCGTTCTGGCTGTGGTGAGCGTGTACTATCTCAGTGGTACGGCTGAGGAGAATGAGGGCAGCACAGGCTCCGGTAGCGCAGCACTCGTTCTATATTCGGCTGCACATTAACATAATGTATATTACCGGTCTAATGTATTGTAAGCGCTAAGTACAAATGGCACCAGCCCGCTAGATAGAAATGGCACTCTGCGGTGCTATCGGCGGGTCGCCGGTGTCATAGCCGTTCTTGGCAACGAGGACGCGCATTGTATGACGGTGCTGACGGT
>NZ_JAKRNR010000018.1:0-79384 GCF_022346685.1 Sphingomonas sp. ACRSK
GGGGTGACCATCGTTCCGTCCTTTCGCGTGCGCCGGGCGCGGGTTGTGGCAGGTGGGCGGGCGGTAGGACAGCCTGCTTGGTTCGCGGTGGGGGCGAGGTGTCTTGGGGCATGGGGAGGTCGGCTCCTGACCTGCGCTTTTGCCTTCGCGTGACTCCGCGAAAGAGGAGCCACCGTCCATTGGCCACACTCGTATTCCTGCGCAGGCAGGAATCCAGGGCCAGGCAGACCAACGCCTTGTGGTGCTTGGGGCCCTGGGCTCCTGCCTTCGCAGGAGCACGGTCGGGGATTTGGCAAGGGGGCTTGCCTGCGCGAGAGTTCGCCAAGGGTGGCGCGGGCATCCCCGGCTTTCCTGAGGTCAGCCGATGAGGGGCGCGCGTCTCACCACCGCCTTCCCAACTGGGCCCCGGCCTTCGCCGGGGTACCGAGGTGAGCGAGTGGTTCCTTCCGGATCGCGGGTTTTTCTGCTGCTGGCCGTTTGCGCGCCACGGCTGGCCGCGGAGCGGGGCGCGCCGGACGGCCGTTAGTTTGACTTTAAGGGTCTGGTTGCACAGGGGAATGGCTCGACCGGGTCGGGCGGTCGACACAAGGGGCGCGCCTTTCTTGTTCTTGCGCAGCGATCACGAACTGCAATTCGCCGGCGGCGCCAGCGCGCGCTCGTTCGGACGCATGGAGGCGCCGGCGCGCGCCGCGACGCTGGGCGATCGGCTGCAGCTGCGCTTCCCCCATTTCGAACTGGCGCCGGACCTGGGGTCGCAGATCGGCTCGCGCGAATGGTGGCGGGGCGCCGCCACCTGTGCCGCGCTGCTGGCGGTCGGCTGGATGCTGTCGCCGGGGATCGGGCGGCCGATCCGGGCGGCGGTTCCTGCCGCCCTCGACGGCCGCGACTGGGAAGAGGCGCGGGCGCAGGCGTTCGGTGCGCGGGCGCTGGGCGCCACCAGCGGCATGCGGATGGCGGCGACCACAGGCGTGCGGCCGCTCGCCGATACGCCGGAGCGGCCGATCCTGGAGCTGACCGCGACGCTGGGGAACGGCGGCGGGCTGGCGGGCGTGCTCAAGCGATCGGGCGTCGGGGCCGAGGATGCGGTGCGCGCGGTGGCGCTGATCGGCAGCCGGGTGAGCCCGGGCGAGCTCAACCCGGGCACGCGCCTGGACATCACGCTGGGGCGGCGCGAGAGCAAGGCGCAGCCGCGGCCGCTGGAGAAGTTGGCGTTCCGGGCGCGCTTCGACCTGGCGCTGGAGCTGGCGCGGGCCGAGGGCGGGCTTGCGCTCAAGCCCATTCCGATCGCGATCGACCACACGCCGCTGCGCGTCCAGGGCCGGGTGGGGAGCAGCCTCTACCACGCTGCCCGTGCTGCCGGCGCGCCGGCCAAGGCGGTCGAGGCCTATATCAAGTCGCTTTCCACCCGCGTGCCGATGGGCCGGGTAGGGGGCAACGACCGGTTCGACATCATCATCGAGCGCCAGCGCGCGGAGACGGGCGAGGTCCAGCTCGGCAAGCTGCTCTACGCCGGGCTGGACCAGGGCAAGCGATCGGTGCGGCTGCTGCGCTGGGAAGAGGGCAGCAAGGTCCAGTGGTACGACCCCAAGGGGATCGGCCAGCGCCGCGGCGGCATGACCATGCCGATCAACGGGCGGCTGACCTCCAACTTCGGCTGGCGCGTGCACCCGCTGCTGCGCTTCCGCCGGCTGCACAAGGGGCTCGACATCGCCGCACCGACCGGCACCCCGATCCGGGCGGCGGCGGACGGCGTGGTGGCGCGCGCGGGGCGGGCCGGCGGCTACGGCAATTTCGTGAAGCTCAACCACAGCGGCGGGCTCGCCACCGGCTATGGCCACATGAGCCGGATCGCGGTGCGTGCGGGCCAGCGCGTGCGGCAGGGCTCGGTGATCGGCTATGTCGGGTCGACCGGCATCTCGACGGGGCCGCACCTCCATTACGAGCTGTGGAAGAACGGCGCGGCGGTGAATCCGCGCTCCGTGTCGCTGGCGAGCGTGCAGCAGCTGAGCGGCGAGGACCTGCGCCGGTTCAAGGCGACCTATGCGCGGCTGATGGCGGTGCCGACGGGGGCTGCGAAGGACTGAGGGCCGTACCGGCGTGACGCCGTGCTCCTGCGCAGGCAGGAGCCCAGAGCCAGGAACGGTGTCGCTTGGTACCCTCGGCTCCTGCCTTCGCAGGAGCACGGCAGTGTTTTGGGCGCGCTGCGGGGATCTCCTTTTCGTACCCCGGCGGAGGCCGGGGCCCAGGTGCGGTGGTCCCTAAGGTCGTGAACACCAACTGCGGCCATCCCAACTGGGCCCCGGCCTTCGCCGGGGTACGCTGCGGGTAGCTTCCGCTACCGCCCTGCGCGCCAGCGGCGGATGGTGCGTTCGAGGATGGCTTCCTCGCCGCCCGTCTCCCGCCAGAGCTGGGAGAAGAGCGGGTCGCCCGAGGCGGGGCGCTGGGCCTCGTCGAGCGAGTCGAAGCGGACGCGCACGGGGGTGGTGACGCCTTCGCCCGAGATGATGCACTCGCGGTTGCGCAGCGCCGGGATGGTATCGAGGAAGCCGCGCGCGCCCTCCGGCATCGCCGCCCGCACGAACGCCTGGTCGCGATCGTTGTTGAGGCGCATCGAGAGGATGGTGCCGCATTGCGACAGCACGCCTTCGGCCAAGTCCGATGGCCGCTGGGTGATGAGGCCGAGCGACACGCCGTACTTGCGGCCTTCCTTGGCGATGCGGCTGAGGATGCGGCCGACCGAGGAGGCGTCGGCGTTGCGCTCGTTGGGGACGTAGCGATGCGCTTCCTCGCACACGAGCAGGATCGGGCGCTGCGGCTCGTTGCGCGACCAGATGGCGAAGTCGAACACCATGCGGCTCAGCACCGCGACCACCACCGAGGTGATCTCGCTCGGCACGCCCGAGACGTCGATGATCGAGATCGGCTTGCCGTCGGAGGGCAGGCGGAAGACGCGCGACAGGAACGAGGCCATCGTGTCCGCGACCAGCATGCCGGAGAACATGAAGGCGTAGCGGGGATCGGCCTTGATCTCGTCGATCTTGCCCTTGAGCCGAAGGTACGGCGCGGTGTCGCCTGCGCGGTCCATCTTGCCCATTTCCTGGGCGAGGATGTTGGTGAGGTCCGACAGCAGGTACGGGATCGGCGCGTCGACGGTGAGCTTGCCGATCTCCTGCGCCAGCCGGTTCTTGGAACGGGCGGCGAGCAGGCATTTGGCGAGGATGTCGGCATCCACCTGCCGCTCGGAGCCGGAGGTGGTGAGCAGCACCTCGCAGTGCTCCTCGAAGTTCATCAGCCAATAGGGCATCTGCAGGTTGGACACGTCGTAGAGGGCACCGATCCCCTCAAACGCGGCGGAATATTCGCCGTGGGGGTCGATCATCACGATGTGCCCTTCCGGGCTGAGATCGCAGATGCGGTGGAGGATCAGCGCGGCGGCGGTCGACTTGCCGGTGCCGGTGGAGCCCAGCAGCGCGAAATGCTTGCCGAGCATGGCGTCAACCTGGAGCGCGGCGCGGATGTTGTCGGTGGGGTAGACGGTGCCGATCTCGATGTGCGCGCGCTCGTCGGCGGCGTACATCTGGTGGAGGTCGGCGGTGGCGAGCGGATAGACGGGCGTGCCCGGCATCGGATAGCGGGTGACGCCGCGGCGAAAGCCGTGGAGGCCGCCGGTGGTGCGGTCCTCGTCCGCCTCGCCCAGGAAGTCGATGGTGGCGAGCGCCTGGCGCTCCTCTTCGGGCGCGGCGCGGATCGCGCGGACGTTGGCGATCAGCCAGTTGCCGCCGGCGCGGATCTTCACCTGGCTGCCGATCTGGCCGGCGGCGGCGATGGCCGGATCGGGATCGTTGGTGAGGGTGTTCACCGTTTCCAGGTTGAGCAGGATCTGGCTGGCCGATCCGGCGATCTCCGTCACCGCGCCGATCGCGCGCAGCGGCGCTGCCCGTGCGGCGGCATCATGGAAGGATCGCGCACCCGTGGCTTCTGTCACCTGCAACTCCTCGGTCTTTGGGTCGAGCGATGCGCGGGCGATGGTAAAGAATGCGTTCCCTTGAGGCGCGCAGTGCGCCGTCAGAAGCGCCGCCACAAGGAGCCGGCGGCCCAGCCGAACAACACCGACAGCGCGACCGCGACCAGGCCGTAGGCGAGCGAGTCGTGCTCGGCGGCCTGCTCGACGAAGCGTTCGAAGCCCGACTTGCGGATGTCGATCTCGCGCACCGCGGCGGCCAGCACGCGGCCGTCGCGGATCAGGAAGGTCTCGGCGGTGAAGCGGCCGACCGGCACGCGCGCGGGGATGTCGACGGCCGCGCGGTAGAGGACGCCGTCGGTGATCTCCACCGCGCCCGGCGCCTCGTAATAGAGGCCCTGGCGGCGCTGGAGGTCGACCAGGCCGGCGGCGAAGCGCGCCTGTTCCTCCGCCGTGGCGCCCGAGGCGGGGGAAAGCTGGAGGCTGTCGAGCCCGAGTTCGTAGATGGCGCGGGTGCGGTCGTCGACCAGCTGCCCAATCGGCTTCGAGGAGGCGATGGCGTAGAAGGACGGAGCCGAGCGGAAGCGGGTGCGCGCGGCGTTCACCCAGATGCCGGCGACCTTTTCCTTTTCCCGCATGACGATCGACTGGGCGGGGCCCTTCACCACCACCACCACGTCGGCGGGGTGATCGGCATCGGGCTCGCGGCCGCCGGGATAGAGGATCGCGCCGAACAGCAGCAGCTCGGCGCCGGTGAAGCTGTAGGCGATCTGGATGTCGCGGCGCGACACGTCCGGGACGAGCACGGGCTTCGCCGCGGTGGCGCCCAGCAGCAGCGGCGCCAGCAGCAGGGCGAGCGCGCGCCTCACGACAGCTCGATCGTGTAGATCTCGTCGGGCCGCCAACCGAGCCCGAGCGCCATGCGGAAGGCGACCGCCAGCACCATCAGCGCCAGGATCAGGCGCAGATATTCGGGCTTCATCACCTGGGCGAACCGGGCGCCGATCTGGGCGCCGGTGACGGAGCCGATCAGCAGCAGCACGGCGAGCACGATGTCGACCGCCTTGGTGGTCATCGCATGCACCAGGGTCGCCGCGGCGGTCACGAACAGGATCTGGAACAGCGAGGTGCCGACCACCACGCGCGTGCCCATGCCGAGCAGGTAGAGCATGGCGGGCACCAGGACGAAGCCGCCGCCGACGCCCAGCAGCACCGTCAGAATGCCGACGCCGAAGCCCAGCAGCAGCGGCGCGAGCGGCGAGATGTAGAGGCCCGAGGCATAGAAGCGCCAGCGCAAGGGGAGCGCGGCCACGAACGGGTGGTGGCGGCGACGGGCGGCGGGCGGAGCCTTTGCACCGCGCAGCACGCGGATGCTGCCGACCGCCTCCTTCAGCATCAGCCCGCCGATCGAGCCCAAGAGCAGCACATAGATGAGCGCGATCACCGTATCGATCTGGCCGCTCGCCTGGAGCAGCCGGAAGATGCCGGCGCCCGCGATCGAGCCCATGACGCCGCCGACCGTCAGCACCGCGCCCATGCGCACGTCGACGCCGCCGCGGCGGAAGTGCGCGAAGACGCCCGACACACTGGCGCCGGTCACCTGGCTGGCGGCCGAGGCAGCGGCGACCGTGGGCGGGATGCCGTAGAAGATCAGCAGCGGGGTGGTGAGAAACCCGCCGCCGACCCCGAACATGCCCGACAGGAACCCCACGCCGCCGCCGAGCAGCACGATCACGAGCGCGTTGACCGACAGGTTCGCGACGGGGAGGTAGAGGTCCATTGTCCTGTCGATAGCCGTTTGGCCGGGCGGGACAAAGCCTTCAGAAATCCGTGCCGAGGGTCAGCGCCGGGCCGGAGCCCGGGGCCGCGTTGCCGGCAACGCGCTGGCGCCATTCGGCGGCGAGCCGCAGCTTCGGCCCGCCGGTGGGCACGGTGGCGACGAGCGAGGGGCCGATGTCGAGCCGGTTGGCGCCGCGCTGGGCGCCGCCCCAGGCGCCGGCGCCGAGCGCCAGCTGGAGGCGCTTGCCGCTAGAAACCGGGTGGAGCAGCCGGACGGCACCGTCGGCATAGGGCTCCCGCCGCGCGCGCAGAACGACGCCGGCTTGGCCATAGCCCTCCACCTGCAACCTGCCGAAGACCGGGGTGGGGTTGATGCCCGCGATCGCGCCGAGGCCGGTCCCGTCCGGGCCGGAGTCGAGCGCGATCCGCCGTTCGAGCAGGATCGAGACCGGGAGCGGAAGCTTGAGCGGCTGCCATTCGACGCCGAGTCCGGCCTCCTTGCCGACGCCGCGCAATGGGCTGGAGAGGCGGCCGGAAAGCGCGAGCGTGCGGGTGAGCGCATAGCGGATGCGGGCGCCGGCCTGGCTGCCGCCGAGCTGGGCCGGGCCGAACGCACCGTCGCCCGCCATGCTGCCGCCGCGCGCGACCAGCCAGGCGCTCGCCGACCAGCGGCGCGGCGCCTGGGGCTGGGTAACCAGCGCCAGAGCAGGTTCGGGTGAGGTGGCGACCTGCGGCGTGCGCGTCGCGCCCGGAGCCGACTCGGGGATGGACGAGATCGTGGCCGCAGCCGAGTGGAAGACAAGCGAGACGCCGGGGTCGCGCAGACTGGGCAGCACGCGTTCCGGCGACATCGCGTCGACGAAGCGCGGGTGCGCGGACGGCTGGGGAAAGGCAAACAGCGGCGCTGCGGGCATGGGGCTGAGCCCGGCGGGCGTCTCCGAGGCTTCCGCGACGGCGGCGAGTTCGGCGCCCGGCCACAGCAGCGTCGCGCGCGCGCCGGTCCAGCCGACCAGCACGAGCAGCAGGAACTTGATCGGCCTTCCCGCGCCCGTCATGCGGCGGCTTCGCCGGCAAGGCTGGGGAAATGGTGCGCGGTCTTGTCCCAGCGCAGCTCGGCGCCGCGCAGCATGGCGAGATAGCGAAAGATCGCGCGGCGGGCGGCGAGCAGCGCCACCAGATTGGCGATGATGGCGCGCGGGACCGAGCGGGCCCCCTCCTTCCAGCCGCAGCGCCTGCCGACGAAATGGGCGCGCATCGCGATCCGCCAGAGCAGCAGCGCGCTGTTGAGCATCAGCAGCAGCCGCATCGCGGGCGTGGCGTCGGCGCGGCTGGTGCCGATCAGCCAGTGGATGCTCTCCGAAATGCCCCAGCAGACCAGCGCCACATAGGCGGCGGCGAGCACCGGCACGGCCAGGATCGTGCGCCGGTCGCGCATCCGCATCCAGTGATCGGTCGCGCGGCCGCGCGCCGCCCAGCCGATCCGGTCCCAGCCGGCGAGCGCGATGCCGATCATCCAGCGCGCCTTTTGCCGCACGGCGGCGTCGAGCGTGGCGGGGAAATAGGCGCGCACCCCCACCGGCTGGTCGCCGCCGGTCTCCCGCACGTTCAGGAACAGCCCGCGCCCGCCGAGCATCGCGATGGTGAGGCCGAGCTCATAATCCTCGGTGAGGCTCGCCTCGTCGAACGGCACGCCGCCACGGGCGATGGCGATGCGCGCGAGCATCGGCACGGCGATCGCACAGCCGGTGCCGGCAAGCGGCAGCCCGGCGCCGAGTGCCTGGCGCACCGGCATCAGCTTGCCATGCGCCTCCGCAAATTCGTCGATGTAGTGGCCGGAAATCCAGCGCGAGCGGGGGTCGGCGAGCGGCAGCACCGGCAGCTGCACGGTGGTGGCATGGTCTAATCCCTGGTCGAGCAGCCGGAGCTCCTCGGGGTGGACGAGGTCCTCGGCATCGTGGAGCACCACGCCCTTGAACGGATGCCCTTCCGCGCGCTGGTCCGCCAGCAGCGCATGCCACAGCGCGTTCAGGCAGTCGGCCTTGGTGGTCGGGCCGGCGCGCGGGCAGACCACCAGGCGGACGCGCGGGTCCTCCTGCGCGACGGCCTGCACGGCGGCGACAGTCGCCGGGTCGTTGGGATAGGTGCCGGCATAGATGCGGTAGTCGGGATGGTCGAAGCGGGCGAGCGCGCTGCGCAGCATCAGCCCGATGACGGCCGCCTCGTCCCAGGCGGGGACGAACACCGCCAGCCGTCCCGGGGTGTAGGCACCTGGAGGCGTGGGCTCGGCGGCCTTGCGCCTGGGGCGCAGGCGACGCCCGAAATGGACCAAATCGGTCGCCAGATCGTCGGCACCGCCGATGAGAAAGCTGAACGCTGCGAACAGCACGACTTCGTGCAGCACGCCATCGAGCACTCCGATTGCCGTCGCCAGGCCCCCCACAGCGAACTCCCCCGATTCGGATGCGGTGACTATGTAGTAAACGCGAGGTTAGGCAAGTTGGTACGTAGTAGTAGGTGTTTACGTACTTCGCGCTTCGGGGAAGTACGTGCTTTCCTTCAGGTGCGACTTGAGAAGTCCTGGTAAAAATAGGTGCCGCATCTTTGGAGTTGCCCGCACCTGAACTATGGCCTCCGCCGGACTACGGCGAGCGCGGAGGCTGTTGGGGGCAGTGTTCCGCAGGGCGGAATAGTTCGTCCAGGCTGCGCCTGTGCGCCCGCGAAGGCGCCGGCGGCGAGGCGGGGCAGGCATCGCAGCCTGCCCCGGGCGGTGCGCGTTACCAGTAGAAGTTGCGGATCACGTCCACCACGCGGCCGCGGCGATAATCGACCAGCAGCACGTCGTCATAGTGGCGCACCCAGCGCAGGCCCGGGCGGGCCGGCGGCAGGCGGTAGCGCCACGGATCGGCGATCACATAGCGGCCGCCGTAATAGGGCGGGGCGATGCGGCCGCCGACGCGGAAGCTGGAATAGCGGAACGGCGCCTGCCAGGGGCCGCGGGCGTAGAGCCGCCGGTTGCCGTTGCGGTACGCGCGCCAGTCGTCGCGGCCCCAGCGATGATCGCGGGCATAGCGGGGCGGCGCCGGCCGCACGCCCGGACGGACGTCGTGGCGGTCGTAGCGGCCGCGGGTCTCGTGGCGGCGGTCGTCGCGATGATCCCGGCGATCCCAGTGCTCGCTGCGGGGCTGGGCGCTGGCGGCAACCGGGGCGACCACGCCGGACAGGACGGTCGTGGCGGCAAGGGCTGCAAGGATAAGGCTACGCATGGGGGCTCCTCTACACTGCGGGCATTGCCCGATGTGGAGGGGATAGCGCCCCGTCGCTGAACGGCCCGCAAACCGGTTCGTCAGGGAAACGAAAGCTGCGCGTCCGCCGCGCAGCCCCCGAAAGCTTACTGGTTCGGGTTGCCGCCGCCCGGGCCGCCGCCCATGCCGGCCGCGCCCACGCTGCCGATGTTGCCGAACAGATCCTGGAAGAAGCTCTGATGGCGACCAAGCGTCGGCGTCTTCTTGCCCGACGGGCTGATCGAGGCGACCTGTTCGATGCCGGTGCGATCGATCGACTGGACGGTGCCGTTCTGGTCGAAGCGGACGCGGATCGTGGTCTGCTCCTTTGGGTTCGGGCGATTGAAGGCCAGGTTGCGGCTGTCGCGCGACAGATAATACCATTCGGTGTTGCCGCTGCCGAACTGGCCGGTGAAGGTCGGGTGGCCGAGTGTGCTGGTCACCGACTCGCGATTGTCGACGCCCGGCTGGACGGCGTTCACGAGATCGGCGTCGATCACATAGCCCTGGTGCGTGCGCACGCGCGTGCAGCCCCCCAGGCCCAGCGCGGCCAGCGCCACGGCGGCAACGGCAATGCCGTGGTGCGCAAACAGCTTCATCGACTTCCTCCAGCAAACCCGGCGGGCGATTGCATCACGCGCCGATCGCCTCAATATGCGGGCCGGCGGTGCGCGACAAGGCCGCCCTCCGTTTCCGTCTTTCGAAAGCCGTCATGCGCCTGCTCGACCTGTTCCGTTCCCCGCCGCCCGATCCGCTCGCCCCCCTGTACGACGCCGTGATCGCGCGGGCGCGCCAGCCGCACTGGTATGTCGAGGGCGCGGTGCCCGACACCACCGACGGCCGGTTCGACATGCTGGCGGCGGTGCTGTCGATGGTGCTGCTGCGCCTGGAGGACACGCCCGAGGGGGCGATGCCGGCGGTGCGGCTGGCCGAGCGGTTCGTCGACGACATGGACGGGCAGCTGCGCCAGTCCGGCATCGGCGACATCGTGGTCGGCAAGCACATCGGGAAGATGATGGCGATGCTGGGCGGAAGGCTGGGCGCCTATCGCGAAGGGCTGGCGACGGGCGCGCTCGCGCCGGCAGTGCTGCGCAACCTCTATCGCGGCGAGGACCCGGGTGCTGCCCCGCTCGCGCATGTGGCGGGCGGGCTGGAGGCGCTGCACCGCGCGCTCGGAGAGACCGCGATCGACACATTGCTTGCTGGAAGGCTTCCCGAATGACCCCGACCCCTGAATTCAGCCGGCCGCACCGGCTCGACCGCATCGGCACGGGCGACAGCGACGTGCGGGTCGAGGCGAGCCCGGAGGAGCGGGCGGCGCTCGCCAAGCGCTTCCGCCTCGTGTCGATCGACGTGCTGGCGGCGGACTTCACGCTGCGCCGGGATGCGGCGGGCGTGGTGGCGCGCGGCACGCTCAAGGGCGCGGTGGTGCAGAGCTGCGTCGCGACCGCCGAGCCGGTGCCGGCGACGATCGACGAGAGCTTCGCGCTGCGCTTCCTGCCCGAAGGCACGCCCGAGGGCGACGAGATCGAGCTGTCGTCCGAGGAATGCGACACCATGTTCTTCGAGGGCGGCGCGATCGACCTGGGCGAGGCGGCGGCGGAGACGCTGGCGCTGGCGCTCGATCCGTTCCCGCGCGCGCCCAACGCCGATGCGATCCTGCGCGAGGCGGGCGTGGTGGGCGAGGACGAGGTGCAGCCGTTCACGGCCTTTTCGGTGCTCAAGGACAAGCTGAAATAGGGTGCCCGGGACCGCCGGTTCGTCGCCCCGCCGCCCGGGCGTGGTGCTGGCGATGCTGCTGCTCGTCTACAGCTTCAACTTCCTCGACCGGCAGATCCTGAGCATCCTGGCGATGCCGGTGAAGGCGGACCTGAAGCTCTCCGACTCGCAGCTAGGGATGCTGGGCGGGCTGGCGTTTGCGACGCTCTACTGCACGCTCGCGATTCCGCTGGCGATGCTGGCCGACCGGACGAGCCGCAGCTGGGTGATCACCGTGAGTCTCGCGGTGTGGAGCGGGTTCACGGCGCTGTGCGGGACGGCGCAGGGCTTTGCGCAGATGTTCCTGTTCCGGGTCGGCGTGGGCGTGGGCGAGGCGGGGGGCGTGGCGCCCTCCTACGCGCTGATCGCCGACACCTTTCCCCCCGGCAGGCGCGCGCGGGCGCTGGCGATCTATGGGCTGGGCATCCCGATCGGATCGGCCGTCGGCGTGCTGCTGGGCGGCGCGATCGCGGCGGCGGTCGAATGGCGCACGGCGTTCGTAGTGATGGGGGTGGCGGGGCTGCTCACCGCGCCGGTGTTCCGGTTGCTGGTGCGCGATCCGCCGCGCACGCGTACCGGACAGGCGCCGCTGCTGCCGGTGTTCGGGATGCTGGCGCGCAAGCCGAGCTTCTGGCTGCTCTCGCTGGGCGGGGCGGCAGGATCGGTTGCGGGCTATGGCATCGCCTTCTGGATGCCGAGCCTGATGATGCGCAGCTTCGGGCTCGACCTGGCGGAGACGGGGCGGTTCGTGGGTCGCGGCCTTCGCGCTGTTCCTCCTGCCGCAGGCGCTGGTCTATGCCTGGCCCGGGCCGCTGCTGACGGCGGTGCAGCAGCTGGTGCCCGCCGCGATGCGCAGCACCGCCAGCGCGTGCTTCCTGCTCATCAACAACCTGATCGGGCTGGGGCTGGGATCGTGGCTGGTGGGCGCGCTGTCGAAGGCGCTGACGCCGCAGCTGGGCGACGAGGCGCTGCGCTATGCGATGCTGGCGGCGCTCGGCTGCTACCTGATCGCGGGCGCGTTGATGGCGGCGGCGGCGCGGGTGCTGCCGGGCGACTGGGTCGACGAGTAGCGACAGCGGGGGCGCGGCGCCCTATATCGGCCGGGCCGGCGCAACGACGCCGTGCACGCAGGAGAGATGTATGACCGCCGCCGACCCGACCGTGATCCTGTCCTATGCCCGCACGCCGATGGGCGGGTTCCAGGGGGCGCTCGCGGCCGTTCCCGCCACCCGATTGGGCGCTACCGCGATCCGCGCGGCCGTGGAGCGCGCCGGCGTCGCCCCGGAAGACATCGAGCGCGCCTATATGGGCTGCGTGCTGTCGGCAGGGCTGGGCCAGGCGCCGGCGCGGCAGGCGGCGCTCCATGCCGGGCTGCCGCAGTCGGTCGAGGCGACCACGGTCAACAAGATGTGCGGATCGGGCATGAAGGCGGCGATGATGGCCGCCGACGCGCTGGCGGCCGGGTCGTGCGACCTGATCGTGGCGGGCGGCATGGAGAGCATGTCCAACGCGCCGTACCTGATGACCAAGCATCGCGCCGGCGCGCGCATCGGCCATGACACGATCTACGACCATATGATGCTCGACGGGCTGGAGGACGCCTATGAGCCCGGCCGCGCGATGGGCACCTTTGCCGAGGACAGTGCCCGCGAATACCAGTTCACGCGGGAAGCGCAGGACGCGTTCGCGATCGAATCGCTCACGCGCGCGCAGGCGGCGCAGACGTCGGGCGCGTTCGACCGGGAGATCGTTCCGGTCGAGGTGGTCGGCCGCAAGGGCAGCGTCACCGTGACCGCCGACGAGCAGCCGGCGAAGGGCGACGTGGCGCGCATCCCCACGTTGAAGGCCGCCTTTGCGAAGGAAGGCACGATCACCGCGGCCAATGCGTCGTCAATCTCCGACGGGGCGGCGGCGCTGGTGCTGGCGCGCCAGTCGGTGGCGGAGGCGCGTGGGTTGAAGCCGATCGCGCGCATCGTCGCGCATGCCGCGCATGCGCGTGCGCCTGCGCAGTTCACCACCGCGCCGGTGGGGGCCGTGCAGCGCGTGCTCGACAAGGCGGGCTGGTCGGTGGCCGACGTCGACCTGTTCGAGATCAACGAGGCGTTTGCGTGCGTGGCGATGATCGCGATGCAGGATTTGGGGATCGCGCATGACCAGGTGAACGTGCACGGCGGCGCCACCGCGCTGGGGCACCCGATCGGCGCGTCGGGCGCGCGGGTGCTGGCGACGCTGTTGTCGGCGATGGAAGCGCGCGGCGCCCGGCGCGGGGTCGCCACGCTGTGCATCGGTGGGGGCGAGGCGACCGCGATGGCGGTCGAGCGGATCGATTCATGATTGCTGGGGGGAGGAACTGCCGATGCGTCGTCGCGACCTGTTGGGGGCCGGCATGGCCCTGCCGCTAGCTTCCAGCGCGCTTGCGGCGCCTGCACCGGCGCTCCCCAGGGGCATCCGGCGGCTGTCGCCCAAGCTCGACGCGATCCTGGATGCCAACGCGCCGGTGGAGATACTGGGCGGTGGCTATCAATGGTCGGAGGGGCCGGTGTGGGTGCCGCGCGGCGGCGGCATGCTGCTGTTCTCCGACGTTCCGGCCAATCGCATGTGGCGCTGGCGGCGGGACAAGGGCTTCGACCTGTTCCTGGAGCCGTCGGGGCTGGTGGGGCCGATCCCCAAGTCGATCCGGGAGGCGGGATCGAACGGGCTGGCGCTCGACGGGCGCGGGCGGCTGCTGATCGCGGACAGCGGCAGCCGCCTGGTGGCGCGGCTCGACTTCGCCACCAAGCGCAAGACGACGGTGGTCGACCGGTTCGAGGGCAAGCGCTTCAACAGCCCCAACGACGTGATCTGCGCCAGCGACGGCGCGCTCTATTTCACCGATCCGCCCTATGGACTGGCGGACGAGGGCGAGTCGCCATTGCGCGAGCTCGACTTCTGCGGCGTGTATCGGCTGGCGCCGGACGGGCGGCTGGAGGTGCTGGACCGCAGCCTCACGCGGCCGAACGGCATCGCGCTCTCGCCCGACGAGGGCACGCTCTACGTCGCGGTGTCGGACCCGAAGGGGCCGGTGCTGGTCGCCTACACGCTCGACGCGCGCGGCATGCCGACCGCCAAGCGCGTGCTGGTCGACTTCGCCGCCGATGTGGCGGCCGGCCTGCCGGGGCTGCCGGACGGCATGAAGGTCGCGGCGGAGGGGCATCTGTTCGCGAGCGGCCCCGGCGGCATGCACGTGCTGAGCCCGGAGGGCGAGCGGCTGGGGCTGATCCAGAGCGGCGACGTCATATCCAACTGCACGATCGGCGAGGGCGGGGCGGCGCTGTACATGTCGTCCAACCATGCGATCGCGCGGGTCTCGCTGAAGCCGCGGGGGTAGGTGGGGGACGGGGGTGACCTCAACTTGTACCCCGGCGGAGGCCGGGGCCCAGTTAGCGTGGCCTCTGAGGTTGGCCGCTCCCCTTCGCCGCTTTCCCACCTGGGCCCCGGCCTTCGCCGGGGTACGAGGGGAGGGGGGATGGGATGGCGTCGTTTCGCTTTTTCGTGCTCCCGCGCAGGCGGGAGCCCAGGGTGTCGATCGCGGGCGGTGGTTTGCTTGGCCCTGGATCCCCGCCTTCGCGGGAATACGGTGGGGGCGCGTCGTCCGCCCAAAGGCGAGAAGGGGTAACCGGGCCCTCGCCGCGAGGCAGAGCGCGAGTCAGAGGATGCCCGGGAAGGTGCCGCCGTCGATCAGCAGGCTCTGGCCGGTGATGTAGCCGGCGTGGGTGGAGCAGAGAAAGGCGCAGGTGGCGCCGAACTCGGCCGGGGTGCCGAGCCGCCTGGCGGGGATCGAGGCTTCGCGCTTGGCGCGCTCCTCGGCCTCGCTCGCACCGGACTTGGCCGCGGCCTGCGCGACGATGCTGGCGATACGGTCGGTGTCGAAGGAGCCCGGCAGCAGGTTGTTGATCGTCACATTAGCGTGGGCGACCGAGCGGGCGACGCCGGCGACCAGGCCGGTGAGCCCGGCGCGCGCCCCGCTCGACAGGTCGAGGCCGGGGAGCGGCATCTTCACCGAGCCCGACGTGATGTTGACGATCCGGCCGAAGCGCCGCTCGACCATGCCGGGCAAGAGCGCGTGGATCAGCAGCGTCGGGGTGACGAGGTTGCTTTCCAGCCCGGCGCGGATCTTGTCGGCGTCGAGGTCCTCGAACGGGCGGAGCGGCGGGCCGGCATTGTTGTTGACCAGGATGTCGGCATCCGGCGCGGCGGCGAGCAGCGCCTGGCGCCCTTCTTCGGTGCCGACGTCGGCCGCCACCGCGATCACCTCCGCGCGCGTCGACTGCCGGATCACCGCGGCCGTCGCCTCGAGCTTTTCGGCGTTGCGGCCGTTGAGGATGATGCGCGCGCCCGCCTGGGCCAGCGCCTCCGCGCAGCCGCGGCCGAGCCCGGCGCTGGAGGCACAAAGGATGGCGGTGCGGCCGGCGATGCCCAGGTCCATGGTCTTGCTCCTTTTTCCGCGCGCCTGTCCGTTCCCGTTGGCGGCGGATTTGCGTTGAAACCGCGCATGGTCCATTTTGGGGCCCGGACAAAGGGTTGAGTGGCGCGTGACGACGGTAGAGCAACTGCAGGAAAGCGCGCCGATCGGCCATGACCTTTCGGCCTGCGATCGGGAGCCCATCCACCTCTCCGGGGCGATCCAGCCGCACGGGCTGCTGCTGATCGTCGATGCCGCGACGCTCAGGACCGTCGCCGGTGCGGGCGACCTGGAGGCGCGGCTTGCGCCCGACTGGCTCGACCGCCCGATCGCGGAGCTGATCGGCCAGGACATCGCCGCGCTGCTGCGATCGGCCGACATGGGACCGGGCGGCACGCTGCGCCTGGCGCCGGTGGCCGGCACCGAGGGACCGCTGGAGGCGAGCCTTCACCGTTCGGGCGACATGCTGATCGTCGAGCTGGAGCCGCAGCCGGAGCCGGTGCGACCGGCGATCGAGGTGCTGGTCGGCCTGGAGCGCGCGGCCGCGACCTTCGAGCGGGCGGCCGACCTGGTCCAGCTGTGCGAGCGTGCGGCGGTCGCCTTTCGCCAGCTCACCGGCTTCGACCGGGTGATGCTCTATCGCTTCCTGGACGATGGCGCCGGGGTCGTGCTGGCGGAGGACCGGGCGCCGGGGCTCGACAGCTTCCTCAACCATCATTTTCCCGCCTCCGACATCCCGCGCCAGGCGCGCGCGCTCTATGTGCGCAACCGCGTCCGCGTGATCCCGGACGCGCACTATACGCCCGCGCCGATCCGGCCGGAATCGGCGAACCAGGGCGGGATCGACCTGTCGGACGTGGCGCTGCGCAGCGTCTCGCCGATCCACCTCCAGTATCTGCGCAACATGGGGGTGGAGGCGTCGGCGTCGATCTCGATCGTGCGCGACGGCGTGCTGTGGGGGCTGGTCGCCTGCCATCACGACAGCCCGCGCCGGATGGATCCGGAACTGCGCGCCGCCGCCCGCGCGCTGGCGAGCGGCCTCGCCCGCCAGATCCGCGCGCAGGAGGAAGCCGAAAGCTATCGCGAGCGGCTGCGGCTGCATGCGGGCGAGGACCTGGTCACCGCGCGGCTGGGCGGCGAGCAGCCGATCCGGGTGCAGCTGGCCCAGTGCGGCAAGGAGCTGGCGGAGCTGCTGGATGCCGACGGCTTTGCGCTGGTGTGCGGCGATACCGTGTCGCGCGAGGGGCACTGCCCAGACGATGCGGACCTGCTGCGGCTGGCCGAGTGGGTCGACGGGCAGGGCGGCGGGCTGGTGGTCAGCCGGGAGCTTTCGACGTTGTTCCCGCCGGCAGAAGGCTATGCCGGCGTCGGCAGCGGGCTGCTGGGCATGCCGATCGACGGCACCGAATGCATGGCGCTGTGGTTCCGGATGGAGGAGGTCGAGCGCGTCAACTGGGCCGGCAACCCGCACAAGGCGGTGGAGGTGGAGCCCGGCGCGGTGCTGACGCCGCGCGCCTCGTTCGAAAGCTGGTCGCAGATCGTGCGCGGACGCGCGCGCCGCTGGACGCTGGAGGAGGTCAAGGCCGCGCACCGACTGCGCGGCGTGCTGCACGACCTGCGCCAGCGGGTGCGGCTGCGCGAGCTCAACGGGCAGCTGTCGGCGGCGAACCGCGAGCAGGAGCTGCTGCTGCGCCAGAAGGACGTGCTGATGCACGAGGTGAACCACCGCGTGCAGAACAGCCTGCAGCTGGTTTCCGCCTTCCTGGGCATGCAGGCGCGCGCGGTTGGCGATGCCGACCTGACGAGCCACCTGACCGAGGCGCAGGCGCGGCTGTCCGCCGTGGCGCTGGTCCACCGCCGCCTCTATCGCGACGACCAGGTCGAGGCGGTGGAGCTCAGCCGATACCTGGACGAGCTGATGACCGACATGCGGGCGTCGCTGGGGGCGGACTGGGGATCGGCGCTGCGCGTCTATCTCGCGCCGGTGCTGGTGCCGACGGGCCGCGCGGTGGACATCGGGCTGATCACGACCGAGCTGGTCATCAACGCGACCAAATACGCCTATCCGGGCACCACCGGCCCGATCACGGTGATGCTGGAGCAGCACCGCGCCAACCTGCGGCTGATCGTCGAGGACCAGGGCCGCGGCAAGAGCGGCGCCGGCGAGGGCTTCGGCAGCCGGATGATGAAGGCGCTCGTCGGCCGGCTGGGCGGCGAACTGGCGTTCGAGGACAATGCGCCCGGACTGCGCGTGATCCTGACCGCACCGATCGAGGAAAGCGGCCGCTAGGCGGCTTCGGCCGCCTGCTGGTAGAGCGCGAAGCCGGCGGCGGCCCCGGCAAGCGCAGCCTCGATCCAGCCGGGGCCGCCGGCCTCGCCCGCCTGGTCGAGCCAGGCGAGGAAGGCGCGCCATTCGCCCTTCCCATGCGCGGCGGAGAGGTAGCGCGCGGGGAGCCCCGCGCCGACCTGCCGCGCGAGATAGACGCCGCCGAGGCGCGATCCCTCGACCACATAGGCGAGGCCGGCGATTGCAGCGTCACTTTCCGGCAGCGCGAGCGGCAGTTCGGGCGGCAGCGGCCGGCCGAGGTCTGCGAGGTCCTCGGCCAGCAGCGGGGTGCGCGGGCGCCAACGGAAAAGCGCCGGGGCCGCTGCCATCGCCGCCTCCGCCACCGGCAGCGCGCGGGCGTGGGCGACCAGCATCGCGGCATAGCTGTCGCGGTCGGCGAGATCGAAGCGTGCGAAGGCGGCGTCGACGCGCTCGTGCGCGGCGCGGGTGGTCTCGCGAAGAAGGGCGCTGGCGTGCATCGCGGCGGCTGTAGCGCCGGGGCCGCACCGGGTCGAGCCTGCGGGTCGCGTGGCCCAGTGCGTGCGCTTGCGGCCTACGGCTTCGTGCTCCCGCGTAGGCGGGAGCCCAGGGTAGCGGGAACAGGCGGGGGTTGTTTTGCTTGGCCCTGGATCCCCGCCTGCGCGGGGACACGGGGTGCGCTTTGCTTCCGGGGACGTTCCAACTGGGCCCCGGCCTTCGCCGGGGTACGGAGGAGAAGGGGGCTGCCCCTAGGCCAGCCGGGCGGCGGCGGTGCGGAGGTCTTCGACGAAGCGGGCGTATTCGTCTTCGGCCTCGGCCCGGTCGGGGATGCGCAGGAGGTAGCTGGGGTGGACGGTGATCCAGGCTTCGCCGCCGCTGGGGAGCGCGATCGCCTGGCCACGTTCGCGGCCGATGGTGACGGTGCGGCCGAGCAGCGAGCGCGCGGCGGTGGCACCGAGCGCGACCGTGACCTCCGGCTTCACCAGCGCGGTCTCCTGCTCAATCCACCAGCGGCAGGCGTCGATCTCGCCGGCATCCGGCTTGCTGTGGATGCGGCGCTTGCCGCGCGGCTCGAACTTGAAATGCTTGACCGAATTGGTGACGTAGACGGTGCTGCGGTCGACACCGGCTTGGGCGAGCGCGCGGTCGAACATTTGGCCGGCGGGGCCGACGAAGGGCTTGCCGGCCAGGTCCTCCTGGTCGCCGGGCTGTTCGCCGACGAACATCAGCCGCGCGTCGACGGGGCCTTCGCCGAACACCGTCTGGGTCGCGGGCTTCCAGAGGTGGCAGCGCTTGCAGCCCAGCGCCTCCTCGCGCAGCGCCTCCCAGGCGGCCTGGATGTTGCCGCCGACCTGGGTGCGGGCCTTGTCGATCATGCCAGCCTCTCGTGCCTGGGCGCCCGCGATCAGCTGTCCGACCAGCGCGGTCTCGGGCATGTTCTTCCAATATTTGCGCGGCATCTCCTTGAGCATCGCGCCCTTCTTGAGCCGCGCCGGGTTGAAGATGGAGGCGTAATAGGTCTTCCATACCTCCTCGACCGGATCGCCCTCCGGCGCGTCGGCGCGGGTGGCGCCGGGGCCTTCGGTGAGCAACTCGCCGTCCCAGTGCAGCGACACCTCCGGCGTCAGGATCGACCAGCGCATGCTGGCGAAGCGGTTGACGAAGAAGGCGGCGTTGGCGCGCACGATATGGTGCTCGGGCTCGAACCAGGCGACGTAGCGGCTGGTGCCGTCCTCCTCCGCCACTTCGCGAAAGCGCAGGAAGGCGCGCATCTTGTGGATGTCGCGGCGAACTTCCTTGGTGAGCCCTTCCAGCTTGCGGACGAGCGGGTCGGCCCGGTCCTCGATCAGCCGGGGCTGGGTGCGCAGGCGACACAGCAGCGTGTAGAGCAGCGCGAAGCGATCGGGCGCCGAGGACATCACCACGTCGCGGGCGAGGTCGAGAAAGGCGCGCGGGACCGAGAAGCCGGGACCGGCGGCGGACGCTGTTGGTGCAGCTTCGGGAGCGGTCTGCGCGAACAGGTCCGCGACGCCGTCGCCGGTGCGCCACACCACCTGGTCGGGCGCCACCCCCTCGGCCGCGAGCCCGCGCGCGACGTCGCGCCACGCGTCGAAATCGTCGGGGGCCGGGAGGGTGACGCCGCGCACGTTATTCGCGCTCGTCGCTACCGGGCGGGTTGTCGCGGGCTTCCTCCAGCTCCTTGGGCTTGCGGTCCTCGTAGATGTCGGCGAGCTTTTCCTCGGTCGCGTCGTCGAGCTCCTCGGCGGCGGCGGGGAACATCTCTTCCTCCTCCTCGTCGATGTGGTGCTCGTAGCGGCGGCGCATGTGGAAGAACTTCTCCTTCCACTCGTCGGAGTCGAACTCGAGGTTCATGAGCTCGCCGAGCACATCGTCGACTTCCTTGTGCTCGGAGACGGAGTGGCGGGCGTCGTCGCGAAGCTCCGGGTCGCCGAGCATGGTCGCGTAAAGCGATTCCTCCTCGGCCGCGGCGTGGCTCTGCAGCTCGAGCCGGAACTCCTCGAACAGCTGCTGGCGCTCTTCGGCAGGCGTGGAGAAATCGGCCAGTCGCGCGAGCATGCCGCGCTGCTTGTCGTGGTCGCGCTTCAGGTCCTGGTAGATGCGGGCGTCCGCCATGATGGTCCTCCCTGGGTTCGAGGGGACAACCGGCGGCAAGGCGCGGCGTTTCACCCGCGAATCACTCTCAGGCGGCGAACAGCTCCAGCTGCTGCTTCTTGGGGGCGACCAGCGGCTTTAGCTCGGCGCGATCGGCGAGCGCGAGCGGGCGCCAGTCGTCCGCGATCAGGAAGGGGCGGAGCTTCTTGATAGAGACGGTGAGGCGCGCGACGTCATCGAGGCGCAGGCGGCGCCAGCGGCGGGCGGAGAGGATCGCGTTGACCGCCTTTACGCCCAGCCCGGGCACGCGCAGCAGCGCCTCACGCGGCGCGCGGTTGACGTCGACGGGGAAGTTGTCGCGGAATTTGAGCGCCCAGGCGAGCTTGGGATCGATGTCGAGCGGCAGCATGCCGGTGGCGTCATCGGCGGCGGCGCGCACCTCGTCGGGCTTATAATCGTAAAATCGCATCAGCCAGTCGGACTGGTAGAGCCGGTGCTCGCGCATCAGCGGCGGGCGCTGGAGCGGCAACACCGCCGACGCTTCCGGGATGGGGCTGAAGGCGGAGTAATAGACGCGGCGCAGCTCGAACCGGTCGTAGAGCGTGGCCGCGCGGCCGACGATGTCGCGGTCGGTCGCGGCATCGGCGCCGACAATCATCTGGGTGGACTGGCCGGCCGGCGCGAAGCGGGGGGCGCTGCGATAGCGCTTGCGCGCATCGGTGCCGTCGGTGATCGCGGTGCGCATGCCGGCCATCGCGCCCTCGATCTGGGTCTCTGACTTTTCGGGGGCGAGGCGCTTCAGGCCGCTGGTGGTGGGCAGCTCCACGTTGATCGAGACGCGGTCGGCGTGGAGCCCGGCCTGATGGATCAGCTCGGGATCCGCGTCGGGAATGGTCTTCAGGTGGATGTAGCCGCGGAAATCATGGTCTTCGCGCAGGGAGCGGGCGACCTCGACCAGCTGCTCCATCGTGTAGTTGGAGGAGCGGATGATCCCGGAGGAGAGGAACAGCCCCTCGATATAGTTGCGGCGGTAGAAGCTGAGGGTCAGGCGCACGACTTCCTCGGCGGTGAAGCGGGCGCGGCGGACGTTCGAGCTCTTGCGGTTGATGCAGTAGTGGCAGTCGAAGATGCAGCTGTTGGTCAGCAGGATCTTGAGCAGCGAGATGCAGCGGCCGTCGGGCGCATAGGCGTGGCAGATGCCCATGCCCTCGGTCGAGCCCAGGCCCTTGCCGTCGCGCGAGTTGCGCTTGGCCGTGCCGGACGAGGCGCAGGAGGCGTCGTACTTCGCAGCGTCCGCGAGGATCGCCAGCTTTTCGCGGGTGTCGAGCTGCGCCATTTGTTCTATCTATGTTCGAACGGGTGGAGGCGCAAGGCTGGAAGATCAGCGGGTTACGGCACAATTTCCCCGAGCCGTTCACCCTGAGTAGCCGTTGAGCGAAGTCGAAAGGGCGTATCGAAGGGCGGGTGCTTCGATACGGGTCTTCGACAAGCTCAGCCCCTACTCAGCACGAACGGGGGAGGGGGCACGGTGCTGCGCGGTAGACCCGCCGTCCGCGCGCCATGCCAGCCACGCGACGACCCCCAGCAGCGGCAGTGCGACCAGTGCCCAGATGCCCAGGCCCTCCCAGGGGGTGAAGCCGAGCCATTCGTCGGCGACGGTGCGGAGGTAGCCCGGCGCGAACCGCTCCAGAAGGACTGCGCGCCAGACCGCGTAGTCGAAGAAATCGGGGGCGGCGATTTCCGCCGAGGCGATCATCAGGTTGATGGCCATGGAGATCGCCAGCAGCTGGGCGGCGAGGAGCTTGCCTACGGCCGTGCGCAGCAGTGTCCAGAAGCCGGCGAGGCCGAGCCCCAGGAAGCCCAACGCGGGAACCGCGTGGCGGGGGCCGGTCGAGTGGCCGCCGTCCCAGTAATAATAGGCGGCGTTGTAGAGGAAGGGCAGGATGCTCAACACGATCGCGAGCACGGCCAGGTCGCGGTGGCGGCGATCCCAGAGCAGCCAGGCGAGGCCGATCGGCGCCAGCACCAGCACGGGCGAGACCCACAGGATGCCGCGCCGCGGGCCGAACACGATCTCCCACAGCACGTGCGGCTTGGGATAGGTGAGGCCGAAGAAGCCCTGCTGCATGCCGGCGAAGTCGGTGACCCCGGCATAGCCCGACTGGAAGGGCGAACCAAAGGCGAAGGCGTTGTAGGCGAACAGCGGCAGCACCGCGACGAGGGCGACGCCGGCGGCGGCGAGCATCACCGGCAGCCGCTGTGCCCAGGCCCAGCCCCGCATCCGCCACAGCGCCCACAAGCCGATCGGCAGCGCCTCCAGCACCGAAGGCGGCTCGATCACCGCGCCCCAGCCGAGTGCCAGGCCGGCGATCGCGGCATAGCCGATGCTGGCGCGGGTGCCACCGGGCGTGCGGGTGCCGCGCCACACCGCCCAGACGGCGATCACCAGCATCGCGCCCGAGGCGGCATGGCCGAAGATGGTGGTAGCCCAGCCCCAGGCGATCGAGCCCAGCGCATAGCCGAGCGCCCCGAACAGGCCGGCCGCAGGGCTGCCGGTGACCCCGCGGCCGAGGTCGAACAGCATCATCGCAGCGATGGCGACGAACAATGCGGAGGTGAAGACGGCGGTCAGGCGCACCCGGATCTTGATGAAGCGGTTGAAGCCGGGGTCCTCGTTGCGGATGCGGTGGAACTCGGCATCGTCGCCGGTGACGGCATCGGCGAGCGCGACGAAGGGCACCGCCATGAGCGTCATGCCCGGTGCCTTGTCGGTGTAGAAATGGTCGCCGAACTGCGCGCGATCGATCGTCAGCGCGGCATATTCATCGATGGTGGCATCGCCCTGCTCGACCAGCGAGACGGCGGCGTACATGCGGGTGGCGTTGTTGGGATTGAACTCCCAGGAGCCGAACCAGCCGCAGGAGAACCAGACGAGCGCGAAC
The DNA here is from genome assembly GCF_022346685.1 of Sphingomonas sp. ACRSK. Classification (NCBI taxonomy): domain Bacteria; kingdom Pseudomonadati; phylum Pseudomonadota; class Alphaproteobacteria; order Sphingomonadales; family Sphingomonadaceae; genus Sphingomonas; species Sphingomonas sp. ACRSK. The sequence continues at coordinate 23,081 of NZ_JAKRNR010000018.1, forward strand.
AGCAACCAGGCGATCGGATCGCGTCTCAGTCCCGTCTGTGCCGTCATGCCGCCGCCGCCGTTCCCCGTTCAAAGAGGCGTGCGGCTACGACGGCAGGGACTTGGACGCAACGTCCGGCGCGATCAGGGAACGCTGCGTTCGGCCTCTGCCTTGGCGGCGCGGCGTTCCGCCTTCCAGCGGTTGGCGTTCTGGACGAAGCAGCCCGACTGGCCGCTGGCACCCACGGTGCTGCAGCTGCCGACGCCGGTGGCGCCTGCCTCCAGCCCGGACTGCTGGCGCACGGCCCAGCTCTGCTGGTCGGGCGACGCCTCGGTGGTGCGCAGCTCCTTGGGGATGCGGAAGCGCTCTTCCTCGCCGCGGCGCACGCACACCACGATTTCCTCGCCATTGGCGTTGGTGGGGCATTTGTCGTTGCCGTAGATCACCAGCACGCCGTTCTGGGCGGCATTCTGGGCGACCGCGGGGGCGGAGAGGCCCAGCACCGGCGCGGCCAGCCCGATCGCTGCCATCAGCATCCACTTTGCCATCGGTCGTCCTCCTGTTGCCGCCATCCTAACGCGGCAAGCCTCATATGCGTTTCGATGCGGCGATTGCCACCCGGCAGCCGAGCCGGATCACGGCGGACAGCACCGGATAGCCGATCGCCTGTTCGGCGCCGTGGGCAATCGCGGCTTCCTTGTGCTCCAGCTCCTCGGCCTGGAACTCGAGCACCGCGGCCGAAAGCTCCGGCTCCTCGTCGCGAAGCTCGGCGAGCTGCTGGTCGTAATGCTTGTCGATCTCGGTCTCGACCGCGGCGGTGCAGGCCATCGCAGCCTCCGGCCCGATCGCGGCGGTGACGGCGCCGAGCGCGAAGCCGGCGACGCTCCAGAAGGGCTGGAGCAGGGTCGGGCGGACGCCGCGTTCGGCGATCATGCCGTCGAACCAGGCGCGGTGGCGTTCCTCCTGCTTGGCCATGCCGACGATCTCGCGCGCGAGCGGGACGCGATCGCCCATCACCGCGAGCTGCCCCGCATAGATGCGGGTCGCGCCATATTCGCCCGCCTGATCCACCCGGATCATCTGGGAGACCGGTTCCCGCCGATCGCCGGGTCGCCACCGCTTCATGCGCGTTTTCCTGCCAGCACAAAGATCCCCAACGCGCCGGCGAACGAAAAGATCGCATTGAAGCCGGCGAGCGAAATGCCGGCGAGCGTCCATTGCGGCACGTCGCAGCGGATCACCGGCGCCTTCATGATCGCGTCGAGCATGTTGCCGCCGCCGCCCGAGAAGGGCGTCGCGCAGCCGGTGATGCCCTGCCACCAGCCATATTCGACGCCCGCGTGGAAGACGCCGATCGCCCCGCTGGCAGCGATGGCGACGCCAGCGAGCAGCACCAGCGCGACGCGGGCGGAGGTGCGCGGCACCAGGAAGCTGAGCATCGCCAGCACGATGGCGGCATAATGCGGCCAGCGCTGCCAGTGGCACATTTCGCACGGGTAGAGCCCGCCCAGATATTGCGATCCGAGCGCGCCCAGTATCAGCACTGCGGGGACGAGCAGCGCGAGCCAGCGCGCCGCCTGGAGATTGCCGCCGCGCATGTCAGCGCTTCTTTGCCGGCGTCGCCGTCGCCACCGCGCGCGGCGCAGGACCCAGGCGGCCGAGCGTCTGCAGGGCATAGTGGAGCTGGAAATCCTCGATGCCGCGCTTCTTGAGCGCCTCGGCACTCTCGGTGAAGCGCGGATCGGGCTTGCCGTCATCCTCCAGCACCGAATTGTCGACCTTGGCCTCGTTGATGAGGTGGCGGCGCAGGTCCGCCTCCCGGAACACCGGGCGATCCTTGTAGTCGGGGTCGGAGATCTGCGGCACCTTGAGGTCGGGTTCGATGCCGCCCTCCTGCACCGAGCGACCCGAGGGCGTGTAGTAGCGCGCGGTGGTGAGGCGGAGCGCCGTCTCCGGCCCGAGCGGCAGCAGCGTCTGCACCGATCCCTTGCCGAAGGTCCGCTCGCCCATGACGATCGCGCGGTGGTAGTCCTGGAGCGCGCCGGCGACGATTTCCGAGGCGGAGGCGGTGCCGGCATCGACCAGCACGATGATCGGCAGGCCCTGGGTCAGGTCGCCGGCCTCGGCATAATAGCGTTCGATGTCGGTCTTTTCGCGGCCGCGCTGGGACACGATCTCGCCGTGGTCGAGGAACACGTCCGACACCTCGATCGCCTCGTTCAGCAGGCCGCCGCCATTCTCACGCAGGTCAACGATGTAGCCGAGCGGCTTGTGGCCGAGCGCCTTGTCGATCGCGGCGACCGCGGCGCGGGTGTCGGCGCCGGTCTGGGCGGAGAAGGTGTTGATGTTGATGATGCCGATGCCGTCCTTCACCTCCCACTTCACGGGCTTCTGGACGATGATCTCGCGCGTCATGGTGGCGGTGATCGGCTTTTCCTGACCCGGGCGCACCAGCGTCAGCGTGACCTTGGTGTTGGCGGGCCCGCGCATCTGCGAGATCGCCTCGTCCAGCGAGCCGCCGTAGATCAGCTTGCCGTCGATGTGGGTGATGTAGTCGCCGGCCTTGATGCCCGCGCGCGCGGCGGGCGTGTCCTCGGTCGGGGCGATGACCTTGATCGCGCCGTCGATCATGGTGACGGTGAGGCCGAGGCCGCCGTAGTTGCCCTCGGTCGCGATGCGCATGTTGTCGAAATCGAGCGCGTCCACGTACGAGCTGTGCGGATCGAGTGCCGCGAGCATGCCCTGGATCGCGCCCTTCACCAGCACCTTGTCGTCGACCTTGTCGACGTAGGAGGCGCGGACGCGATTGTAGACGTCCATGAAGGTGTCGAGCTCGCGATAGCTGTCGCTGTCGACCTGCGCCATCGCGCCGTTGGCGATCGGGACCAGCGCCAGCGCGCCCACGATCGCAGTGGCCTGGAGGAGCGGGCGAACCATGCGGGGAACCTTATGAACGGACATGCTGCACCGGAATAGCGCCAAAGCGTGGCCGCGTAAAAGGAACTCTGGCGGACCGCCTCAGCCGAGCATCGTCGCGAGGTCGATGGCCGCGCCGTGGCGGCGCAGCTCGACGGTGACCTGGGGCGCGTCGCCGCCGGGAGCGAGGCCGAGCGGCGTGCCGGCGGCCACCTCGGTCCCGCGGCGCACGGTGGCGCGGCCGAGCCCGGTCACGAGCGTCGTCCAGCCGTTGCCGTGATCGAGCAGGATGATGGTGCCGTAGCTGCGGAAGGGGCGGGCGAGCAGGACGCGGCCCACCAGCGGCGCGACCACGCGCGCGCCGGGCGCCACCGCGAGCGTCAGGCCGCGCGACCGTACGCCCGCGTCCGAAATCTCGCCGAAGCCGGTCACCACCGCGCCCGTCACCGGCAGGCGATAGGGCGAGCGGTGGACGGGGGTGCCGTCCGAGCCCGGACGCAGCAGCGGGCCGGACAGGCTGGTGAGCTCGCCCAGCGTCACCGCGGCGAGCTGCGTCTCCTGCATCTGGTCGACGATGTCGCGCGCGCGTTCGCCCAGCGCGATCGCGCGGTCCGACTCGACCAGCGCGGTGCGGCCGAGATCCTGCGAGCGCAGCCGCTGCGCCGCCTCCAGCCGCACCAGTTGCAGGCGTTCGTCCTCCAGCCGCCGCCGGCTGCTGCCGAGTGCCTGCACCGCGAGTGCCGCCTGGCGCCGCGTGCGCTGCACCTCTGCGACTTCCGCGCGGACGGCGCTGGTGCGCTGGCGGACGGCGGGCAGCACGGTCGCGAGTACGGCGCGGACGTGGACGGCATCGGCAGTGGAGCCGGGCTGGGCGACCGCCGCCACGGCGGGGCGGCGGGCGAGCGACTGGAGCGCCGCCATCAGCCGCACGATCGGGTCGCGGCGGCGGGCAAGCTCCTCACGCCGATCGGCGAGCAGGCGGCCGACGACCGCCACGCGGGCTTCGGCGGCGCGGTGCTCCGCCTCGGCCGCGGCGATGCGGGCGGTCATGCTGCGCTGCCGGGCAGCGGCGCGATCGGCGGCGGTGCGGGCGGCGGCGGCCTGGCGCTCCAGCGCCTGCGCGCGTGCCTGGGCACGATCCGCCTCGATCCGGGCGGCGCGCAGCCGCTCGCGCTGCTGGTCGAGCGGCGGGGGGGCGGCGATGCCGATGGTGGCGGCGCCCAGTGCCGCGCCCCCGGTGGCCAGCACCAGCAGGGCGGCCGCGACTTTGCCGCCACGGCGCATCAGCCCTCGCGGTGATAGGGGTGGTTGGCGAGGATGCTGGCGGCGCGCCACAGCTGCTCGGCAAGCATGGCGCGGGCCATCATGTGCGGCCAGGTGAGGCGGCCGAACGAGATCAGCAGGTCCGCCTCGCGCCGATCGGCATCGTCGAAGCCGTCGGCCGCACCGATCAGGAAGCGCGCCTCGCGCACCCCGTCGTCGCGCCAGTTCCCCAGGATCTGTGCGAACTGGCGGGACGGCATGTCGCGGCCGGTTTCGTCGAGCATCACGATGCGGGTGCCGGGTTCGCGCGGCGGCACCTTGCCGCCCTTGTCGGGCAGCTCGGTGACGCGGGTCGGCCAGGTGACGCGCTTGAGATAGCGATCGACCAGCTCGGCCTCGGGACTGCGCCCGATGCGCCCGCGCGCGACGATATGCAGCAGCACGGGCGCGAAGGGTCAGGCGGAGGCGGGCGGGTTGCCGGTCGACCCCATCGTCGGCGTGTCGCCGAACGCCCACATCCGCTCCAGGTTGTAGAAGGTGCGGACTTCGGGGCGGAACAAGTGGACGATCACGTCGCCCGCGTCGATCAGCACCCAATCGGCGGTCGGCAGACCCTCGACCCGGGGGCTGCGGCCGAACTCGGCCTTCACCTTCTCGGCGATCTTGGTCGCCATGGAGGCGACCTGACGGCTCGAACGGCCGGAGGCGACGACCATATAGTCGGCGATGCTGGACTTGCCGGCGAGCGGGATCGAGACGGTTTCGACCGCCTGATCGTCATCCAGCGAGGTGAGGACGAGGCGGTGCAGCGCCTCGACGTCGTCGGTACCGCCTTCGCGTGCGGAAGAGGGGTTGGGCAACTTGTCTCCTAGCCTTTCATGGCCGTGCGCGTGGGGATGTGGTTCGGCGTCGGGTGCCGGTGCCAGGCGGGATCGGCGGCTCGAATGCCGGTCGCCGAGGTCGGATCGGGGCGGAAGCGCAGCAACACGAGTGCCGGCAAACTCCAATTCGTCCATCGTTTCGCCTGGCCTGCGGGCCGCGCATAGCGCCGCAGCCAGCCCATCGCGACACTTGCGCGGGCCCGTCGATCATACCCCGGACGCGCGATAACCGCAATCGGCATGGTGCGCGCGATTTCGCGCCACCCGCGCCAGCGGTGGAACTGGGCGAGATTGTCGGCGCCCATCACCCAGATGAAGTCGTGATCGGGAAAGCGGGCGCGCAGCTTGCGCAGCGTGTCGAGGGTGTAGCGCGTGCCGAGCCGCCGTTCGATGTCGGTCGCGCGGATGCGCGAGTGGCGCGCCATGCGGGTGGCGGACGCGAGGCGCGCGGCAAAGGGCGCCATGTCCGACGCATGGTCCTTGAGCGGATTGCCTGGGGACACCAGCCACCAGAGCTCGTCGAGCTCGAGCGCGCGGATCGCCTGGAGCGAAATGCCGCGATGACCGCGATGCGCCGGATTGAAGGAGCCGCCGAGGAGGCCGATGCGGGACATGGCCCGGCGATGCCAGTGTTGCGCGGCGGGTGCAACGGCGTGGGGGCACTGCCACCGGGTGCGTCGCATAACCTTTCAGTACCCCGGCGGAGGCCGGGGTCCAGGTGGAAAGGCGGCTGCGGAGTGCCCCGAACCCCCTTCGCCGCAACTGGGGCCCGGCCTTCGCCGGGGTACGAAGCGCGTTCGAGGTGCGGCAGCGCGACCCTCTACGTCGCGCCCTCCGTGCTCCTGCGCAGGCAGGAGCCCAGGGTTTCGGGCGATATCGGGCGTTGCTTTGCTGGGCCCTGGACCCCGCCTGCGCGGGGGTACGGTTGCGGGTGTGGTTGGCGTTAGCGCTAGCGGACGGAGGCGAGCGCCGGGGCGCGGTATTCGGACTGCCGTTCGATCATCCAGCCGGGGTATTCCGGCGCCAGCTTGCTGGCCGCATCGAGCGACGCGAGCTGCTCCGCCGTCAGCGCCGCGTCGACCGCAGCGAGATTGTCCTCCAGCTGGTCGACGCGCTTGGCGCCGACGATGACGCTGGTCACCACCTTCTGGTGGAGCAGCCAGGCGAGCGCGATGCGGGCGACCGAGACGCCGTGCGCCTCGGCGATCGGGTCCATGGCGGAGAGCACCGCTTCGCCGCGGGTCTGGTCGACGGGCGGGAAGTTGAAGTTGGTGCGGCGGCCGTCGCTGTCGCCGGCGCGGTACTTGCCCGACAGATAGCCGCCGGCGAGCGGGCTCCACACCATCAGGCCGAGCCCTTCCGATTCCATCATCGGCGCCAGCTCGCGCTCCAGGTCCCGACCTGCGAGCGTGTAGTAGGACTGCACCGTCTCGAACCGGGCGAAGCCGCGGCGTTCGGAGATGCCGAGCGCCTTGGCGATCTGCCACGCCGCCCAGTTGGAGACGCCGATGTAGCGGACATGACCCTGGCTCACGAGATCGTCGAGCGCGCGCAGCGTCTCCTCGATCGGGGTCACCGAATCCCAGCCGTGGATCTGGTAGAGGTCGATATGGTCGGTGCCGAGCCGCTGGAGGCTGGCCTTCACCTGGTCGAGCAGGTGCCCGCGCGAGGCGCCGCGATCATTGTGGCCCGGCCCCATCGGCCCGAACGCCTTGGTGGCGAGCACCACGTCTTCACGGCGCAACCCCAGGTTGCGGATCGCCTGGCCGGTGATCTCCTCCGACAGGCCGTTGGAATAGACGTTGGCGGTGTCGATGAAGTTGACGCCCGCGTCGACTGCGGTGCGGAGCAGCGCGTCGGCGTCCGCCTGCTGCACCTGGCCCACCGCCTTGAACATGCCCTCTCCGCCAAAGGTCATGGTGCCGAGGCAGAGTTCGGACACGAACAGGCCGGTGCGGCCGAGCTGGTTGTAGTGCATGGAGCCTCCTGAGCGATGCGCGCCCGGCAGATGGGGAGGCTTTTCCCCCGCGCAACCGATCGGTACGAAAAACGCCGCTGTTCGCGTCGATCCTTGCGTAATCGCGCACCGTGCTCCTGCGCAGGCAGGAGCCCAGGGTTTCGGGGCGCTAACGGTCGTTGCTTGGCTTGTCCCTGGATCCCTGCCTGCGCAGCGATACGGCAGAAATGGCGGGTCTGTTGCGTCCTGGGAAAAGGTGGCGTCAGGGGCGGGTCTGGCCGGTGCCGGTGACGGTCCATTTATAGGTGGTGAGGCCTTCGAGCGCGACGGGGCCGCGCGCGTGGAGGCGGCCGGTGGAGATGCCGATCTCCCCGCCCAGCCCGAACTCGCCGCCGTCGGCGAACTGGGTGGAGGCGTTCCACATCACGATCGCCGAATCGACCCCGTTGAGGAAGCGTTCGGCCGTGGCCGCGTCCTCCGTCACGATCGCGTCAGTGTGGCCGGAGCTGTGCTGGGCGATATGGGTCAGTGCGCCTTCCACGCCGTCGACCCGCTTCACCGAGAGGATCGCGTCGAGATATTCGGTGTCCCAGTCCTCGGGCGCGGCGGGGCGCACGCGCGGGTCGATCGCCCGGACGTCCGCGTCGCCGCGCACTTCGCAGCCGCCGTCGATCAGGGCGGCGAGGAGCGGCGCGGGATCGGCAAAGGCGCGGTCGATCAGCAGCGTCTCGGTCGCGCCGCAGATGCCGGTGCGGCGGAGCTTGGCGTTGACCACCAGGGTGCGCGCCATGTCCGGGTCGGCGGCGCCGTCGACATAGCTGTGGTTGATGCCGTCGAGGTGGGCGAGCACGGGCACGCGCGCCTCCGCCTGGACGCGGGCGACCAGACTCTTGCCGCCGCGCGGCACGACCATGTCGATCAGCCCCTCGGCGGCGAGCATCGCGCCCACGGCGGCGCGATCGGTGGTGGGGACGAGCTGGATCGCATCGGCGGGCACGCCCCCGGCGACGAACCCGCGCTGCATGGCGGCGTGGAGCGCGCGGTTGCTCTCGATCGCCTCCGACCCGCCGCGCAGGATGGCGGCGTTGCCCGCCATGACGCAGAGCGCGCCGGCGTCGGCGGTGACGTTGGGGCGGCTTTCGTAGATGATGCCGATGACGCCGATCGGCACGCGCACGCGGCGCAGCACCAGGCCGTTGGGGCGACGATCCTCCGAAACGAGCGCGCCGACCGGGTCGGGCAGGCCGGCGATCGCCTCCACGCCGGCGGCGGCGGCTTCGAGGCGGGCGGCGTCGAGGTGAAGGCGGTCGAGCAGCGCCGCGCTCAGGCCCCGCGCTTCGCCGGCCGCGACGTCGCGCACGTTGGCGGCGAGGATCGCGGACGCATCGGCGCGGATCGCGGCGGCGGCGGCGCGCAGGGCGGCGGCCTTGGTGGCGGTCGGAAGCGCAGCCAAGGCGCGGGCAGCAGTGCGGGCGCGGGCGCCCATCGCACGCACGAGGGCGACGGGGTCTTCGGACGCGGCGGCAGTGGCGAGGCTAGCGGGCATGATCCCACGCTAGCATGGCCGCGCACCCCTCCCAAAGCCCCTCGACAGGGTGCGAGGACGTGATAGCTTTTGGTCATGGGGGAAATGGAAACAGGGGGCGACATCGTCGCCGGGGGGCTGTTCGCGCGCGCGATCGAGCCGAGTGCAGGTGAGGGCCGGGGGCATCGGTCCGGGCATGGGGCGGGCCACGCGCATGGCCTGTGCCTCAACTGCGGGACCGCGCTGATCGGGGCGCATTGCCACCGCTGCGGCCAAGCGGGGCACATCCACCGCACGCTCCATTCGGTCGGCCACGACCTGCTGCACGGGGTGTTCCATTTCGAGGGCAAGATCTGGGACACGCTGCCGATGCTGGTGCTGCGCCCCGGCGCGCTCACCCGGCGCTATGTGGAGGGCGAGCGGGCGCGTTTCGTATCGCCGCTGGCGCTGTTCCTCTTCACCATGTTCCTGATGTTCGCGGTGTTCGGCTGGGCCGGCGTCGGCAGCTGGATGCAGGAGGAGACGTTTCCGGAGCACATCGTCAAGGTCGATGCCGGGGATGCCGAGCGCCTGCAGGCCCGCATTGCGGCGCTCGATCGCGAGATCGCCCGCGGCGATACCAAGGGGCAGGCGGCGCGTGGGCTGCAGATCGAACGCTATGCGGTGGAGCAGGAGCTTGCGGTCGTGCAGGGGCACAGCGGCATCCCCGCGATGCTGCGCCGGCTGGGCGTGCAGCTGGAGGGCAACGGCTACAAGAAGCTCGGCCACAAGCTCCAGAACCCGGAGCTGCTGCTCTACAAGATCAAGTCGAGCAGCTATAAATACAGCTGGGCGCTGATCCCCTTGTCGCTACCGTTCATGTGGATGCTGTTCGCCTGGCGCCGGCAGTATCGCATGTACGACCACGCGATCTTCGTGATCTATTCGATCAGCTTCATGAACCTGCTGTTCGTGGTCATGGCGCTGTTCAGTCTCTCGCCCCTGCTGTCGTGGCTGGACGCATGGCTGCTGCTGGTGCCGCCGATCCACATGTTCGCGCAGCTGAAGGGCGCGTACCGGCTGCGGACGTTCAGCGCCGCCTGGCGGACGGTGGCGCTGCTGTTCGTGACGGCGGTGGTGCTGTCGATCTTCGTGTCGCTGCTGGTGACGCTGGGGGTGATGGGGTGAGGGGCGCTGCTGCGACGGCTGCCGGGAACGTCCGGTTGCGGACCGATAGCTAAACGACCTTAGCGACCGACAGCAGCCATTTACCTCGTGCTTTCCTATCCTTGAACCGGAGCGACATTTCGAGCCATGTCCGGGCGACATCGGGTGGGGACCTCTCAGCAAAGGTCCTAGTGTTTGGCTAGCGCCCGGGTGCCGACAAGCGCTCAGACCAGTCCGACCCGCAAGTGCCGGTCGGGTACTATCGCGCCTAGTTCGTAGCCTGTCTGCGCACCCGCCCGAGCATGCACCCCAACCGCCCTTGGCAGCCCCAAGAGGCTCAGGGCATAGCCGATGATGGCGCTGCCCCCGTAGCCGACGACGGGGGTAGGATAGTTACCAAGCGCGGCCGCCACGATCGTGGCGAGCCAGAGAGCGCCGAACACGGCGTATGTCGCCCGATTCTCCGCGTCATGACGCCAACCGACAATCGCCGGGATCAGGAGAAGGGCCAGTCCTCCCCATACTGCGATGCCGGCAGAGGCGTGAATGTCGAAAGACGAATATAGGATTTGGTCGACATAGGGGGCCGCCATCAGCGTGTCGGCCTGTGCCAGCGTCGCCGCAAAGCCTGCAACACTTGCTACCAGTGCGACGATGACGTTCCGATCGCGGCTGATTATCGCAAGCGTGGCGAGACTCAGGGCAAGGATGCCGGCCATCGCGCGGTCAGGTTGCAGGGCGACGGCAGCAACGGCAGCGACGATGCCGGCGGTCGCAAGCACGGTGCGGATTCGCGAAAAGGCGACGAGCATCAGCGGCACCAGGATCGAGCTGGGTTGGATCGCCAATCCGCCTAGGCTCACCCAACGCGCGGCGCCATCGGCCCTGGCACCGATCAGCGCCGTCGCCAGCAATGCCGCTGCCATGGCCGCGATTGCGGCGCCGGTCGCGGCTCGCCCCGCCGCGACGGTGCGTCCGAGCAGCACCAGCATTGTCAAACCGATCACCAAGGCACCGGCGTTGATCGCCAGGTAGCGCGTCGGGGCAGCGGTGATCGCCATATAGGCAAGGCCGAGCCCGACGGCGCCGATCGCGCAAGCGACGCCGATCGTGCGAGGGCGACGGATCATGGCGTAAATGGTCATGCTGTTCGATCCTTTGCAGAACAGAGCGTCCTCGCCGATTAACAAGGCGACCAGTTGAAGAAGATGCGAAGCGATGGCACGCGGCATGAGTCCACACAGGCTATCGAGCGTAAATAGAAGCGCCTCGGTAGGGTCCGGGATACTCGCCGCCTCGTAACGGACCGCCCATGCCCACGGCTGCAATGAGGCTGGCAGTGTCGACTGCAAGGCACGACAAGCGAGGTCGATCAGGCCACGACGAAAGCCAGCGCTCATATGGTTGCCTCCCGGCGTCGCGCGGTCGGGGTTGCCGTGCCGCCCGGAGGATTGGCGCGGGCGATCTGCACGCCGCTCGCCGTCAGCCGGTAGACGTGGCGAGGTGGCCGTCCCCCTTCGGCCGGCTGCTGCCATTCTGCTTCCAGATACCCTTGGGCTTCCAAACGAATTAGGAGCGGATACAGGGTGCCGGATTTCACTTGGGCAAGGCGTGCGAGTTCATAGCCGTGTGACCATTGGCGCCCGGCATCGAGCAAGACCGCGAGGACCATCCGGGCATGAGGTGAGAGCGCGCGTGTTCGAGACATGCACTATAACTCTACCTAGGTAGAGTTATAGTCAAGCGGGAACCGAGTGATCGAACGGCGTGGCCGCGCAACCTTTCACAACCCAGTCGTGAGTGTCGTTGCGCAGGCTGCTGAAGGGGGGGGGCTCTCCAGCCCAGGGCACCGCAACTGGGCCCCGGCCTTCGCCGGGGTACGGGTTTCTTTTCGGGACGGGCGTCCCACCCGATCCCCGGGCGGGCGCAAAGAAAAACCCCTCCGCGAGGCTGTCGCGGAGGGGTTTTCTGTTCGTCCCGAACCGGATCAGGCGCCGGCGGGGCTGGGGTTACCGAAGGGACCCTGGGGGCGCCGCGTGCGCGGGATCGAGGTGCCGGCGGCGGCGACCGGGCGGGTCGGGCCGTCGGTCGGGCGGCCGAGGTCCTCGCCGGCGATCAGGCGCTTGATCTCGTCGCCGCTCAGCGTCTCATACTCGAGCAGGGCGCCGGCCAGCGTGTGGAGCTGGTCGACATGCTCGGTCAGCACGTCGCGCGCGCGGGTGAGGCCGCCTTCGACGATGCGCTTGATCTCGCTGTCGATCAGTTCCGCGGTCTTGTTCGACATGCGGGCCGGGGCCGACTGCGAATAGCCGAGGAAGCTCTCGCCCTGCGGCTCGGCGTACTCGACCGGGCCGACGGCATCGGACATGCCCCAGCGGGTGACCATGTCGCGCGCCAGGCTCGTCGCCTGCTGGATGTCGCCCGAGGCGCCCGAAGACACCTTGTCGTAGCCGAAGATGATCTCCTCGGCGACGCGACCGCCCATCGCCACCGCCAGGTTCGCGTACATCTTGTCGCGATGGTAGCTGTAGCTGTCCCGCTCCGGCAGGCGCATCACCATGCCGAGCGCACGGCCGCGCGGGATGATCGTCGCCTTGTGGATCGGGTCCGACGCGGGCTCGTGGATCGAGACGATGGCGTGGCCGGCCTCGTGATAGGCGGTCATGCGCTTTTCGTCGTCGGTCATCACCATCGAGCGCCGCTCGGCACCCATCATGACCTTGTCCTTGGCCTCTTCGAACTCGAGGTTGGCGACCAGGCGCTTGCCCTTGCGCGCCGCCATCAACGCGGCCTCGTTGACGAGGTTGGCGAGGTCCGCGCCCGAGAAGCCGGGGGTGCCGCGCGCGATCGTGCGGGCATCCACGTCGGGCGCCAGCGGCACCTTCTTCATGTGGACCTGCAGGATCTTGATGCGGCCCTCGATGTCGGGGCGCGGCACCACGACCTGGCGGTCGAAGCGGCCCGGACGCAGCAGCGCGGGGTCGAGCACGTCGGGGCGGTTGGTCGCCGCGATGATGATGATGCCCTCGTTCGCCTCGAAGCCGTCCATTTCGACCAGCAGCTGGTTGAGCGTCTGCTCGCGCTCGTCGTTGCCGTTGCCGAGACCCGCGCCGCGATGGCGGCCGACGGCGTCGATCTCGTCGATGAAGACGATGCACGGGGCCGACTTCTTGGCCTGTTCGAACATGTCACGGACACGGCTCGCGCCGACGCCCACGAACATCTCGACGAAGTCCGAGCCGGAGATGGTGAAGAACGGCACGCCCGCCTCACCCGCGATCGCGCGGGCGAGCAGCGTCTTGCCGGTGCCGGGCGAGCCGACCAGCAGTGCGCCCTTGGGGATCTTGCCGCCCAGGCGCGCGAACTTGGTCGGGTCCTTCAGGAACTCGACGATCTCCTGCAGCTCCTCGCGCGCCTCGTCGATGCCGGCGACGTCGTCGAAGGTGACCTTGCCTTCCTTCTGGGTCAGCATGCGGGCACGCGACTTGCCGAAGCCCATCGCGCCGTTCGCGCCGCCGCCCTTCTGCATCTGGCGCACCACGAAGAAGGCGATGCCGAGGAACAGCAGGAAGGGAAGCGCCTGGACCAGCATGTACTGCCAGATCGACGGGCCTTCCTCCGGACGCGCGGTGATGCTGACGCCGGCCTTGCGCAGGCGCTCGGTCAGCTGCGGGTCGTCCATCGCATAGGTGCGGAACTTCTCGCCGTTCGACTGAGTGCCGGTGATGACGTTCTTGGTGACGTTGACGTCCTTGACCGACCCTTCCTCGACGCGGTCGAGGAACGCGGAATAGGGGATCGACGTACCGGCGTTCTGCGCCCCGCCGCTGGGGAACAGCGACACGAACAGCGCCAGGGCCATGAGGATGCCCACCCAGATGAGCAGGCTCTTCATCCAGGGGTTGCCGTTGCCGCCGTTCTCGGGGCCGGGCTGCTTGTCGTTGTCGTTCATGAAAGCGCGTACCTCTTCGTCCCTGCAAGATAGGCTGCGGGGGATGAATGGCAATGGAACAACATCGATCAGGCTGATCGACGCGGCGGTGCGGGCCGGAAATGCCACCGGTCCCCCCGCGCAGAGGCGGCGACGCCTGCCTGGGTGGCGCCGTTGCCGGCCTCCAGCGCATCTAGCAGCGGCTCGACGTTGGCGGAGTCGGACCAGCTTCCCTCGGCCGCGGGCGCGTGGTGGCGGACGTGGTGGATGGCGCGGCGGACGAGGCGGCGACGCAGTTCGCGGGGCAGGCCGGCCATGTCCAGCGCGCGTTCCCCGGCGGGCGCCGGGCACAGCCGCTCGCGCTCGATCCAGGTGACGGTCTCGGCAATTGCTGCATCCGTTTCGGCGCAATGCTGCGCAGCACGGGCGAGCCCCTCGATATCGAGCGCGGGCGACCCGGCCAGCAGCGCGCGGACCCCGGTGCGGTCGTGGCGGGGATCGGTATTGGAGGGATCGTCGACGAAGGGGAGGGCAGCTTCCTCCGCCAGCGCGCGCAGGGTCGCGCGTCGCCAGCCGAGCAGCGGGCGGACGACCGGGAGGCCGCGCGCCTCGCCCGCGCCGGTGCCCTCCCAGCGTTCGGGGTGCCAGGTCCAATAGCGGCGGATGCCGGCAAGCCCCGCGGGGCCCGAGCCGCGCACGGCGCGCATCAGGAAGGTCTCGGCCTGGTCGTCGGCGTGATGGGCCGTGAGCAGCGCGGCCGCTTCCTCGTCGAGCGCCCATCGGCCGAGCAACTGGTAGCGTAGCTGCCGCGCCTGTGCCTGGATGCTGGCGCCCTGGGGCGGCCGGTCCGGGGCGAGCGTGGCGTGCGGGATGCCGGCATCGCGGCACCAGCGGGCGACGCATGCGGCCTCGTCGGCGGCATCGGGGCGGAGGCGGTGGTCGACGGTGGCGGCGATGACCCGGCCGGGGTGTGCGGCATGCGCCAGCGCCAGCATCGCCATGGAGTCGGGGCCGCCCGAGACGGCGAGCGCGATCGGGCCGGCGGGTGGGGCGCCGATCGCGGCGGCGAGGTCGTGCGCGAACCGCGCGACCGCCGCCGGATCGAGGATCACCGGATCAGCTGCACTTGGCGGCGGTGCGTCCACGCTGGATATCCGCCTTCATCGTCGCCGAGATGCGATCGGCATAAACGTCGGACAGCTCGGCATAGACCTCGCACGCGTCCTTCGGCTTCTTGAGCTGCACCAGCGCGTCGGCGAGATAGAAGAGGCTGTCGGGGGCGCGCTCGCCGTCCGGCATCTTCTTGTAATTGTCGTAAAAGGCGATCGAGGCGAGGCTGGGCTTGCCGTCGTCGAGATAGGACCGGCCGATCAGGTTCTGGGCCCAGCTGGCGCGGCGGTGCTTGGGATATTTGTCGACCACGGTCTTGAGCTGGGCCGCGGCCTCCGAATAGCGCTTCGCCGACCACAGGCGATAGCCGTAGACATAGGCGTCCTCGGCAGGATCGCCGCTGGGCGCGGGCTTTTCGACGGCAGCGCCGGCCCCCGCAGGAGTGGCAGCAGCGGGGGCGGCTGGCTTGGCCCCGGCATTGCCCGGAAGCGTCAGCACGCCGCCGCCGTTGCCGGGGCCGCGGGCCGGGGCAGGGGAAGCGGCCGGGGCGCTGTCCGGCTCGCCACCCTGCGCGGCCGGAGCGGCAGCCCCGCCGCCTTCCAGCGCGGTGAGCCGGCCATCGTTGGCGCGGCGATAGGCCTCGAACGCCTCCTCCATCTGGCGCAGCTTGTACTGCGCCTGCTCGACCTGGCCGGTTAGCGTCATCTGCTGCGATTCGAGCGCGGCGACGCGCGCCTCAAGATTGGCGATGGGGCTGCCCGCGGGCGTGCCCGGCGCCTCGATCGGCGCCTGGGGCGCGGTGATCTCCGGCTCGACGTGGGCCTGGGCGCCGCCCGGGAACACCTTGCGCTGGACGGCGCGCATCTCGCGCTCGAGCTTGTTCACCCGGCCTTCGATCGCGGTCTGCGCGGTCGCGGGGACGGAAACTGCAAGGCCGGCCGCCAGAAGCGGAAGCGTCATGAGGATACGCATGTCGTGACACCCCCCGGTGGGAATTGGGAAAACTAGGGGGACCCTAATGGTCCGGCGATGCTGTCGCCAGCCTTAAGCACGCGCGGATAAACCCGGGCGTGCCCAAGGCGGACGCATCAGCCCTGGGGCGCGGCCGGCGCGGGGGCGGCCCCGGTGCCGGCAGCGGCAGGCGCCGGGGTGCCGCCGCCGTCGCGGGCACGCAGCGCCTGGGCGCTGACGCCGATGTCCTTGATCGGGCGGGCGCCGCTGCCGAGCGGGGCCACTGACGATCCGTTGATGGTGACTGCCAGCTTGTCCGGGCGGCCGACGTTGATCATCGGGCCGTTGGCATCGACGGGCACGTCGTAGCGCTCGCCCGCGGTCATCGTCTTCTGCATCAGCGTCTTGCCGGCGGCGTCATAGACGCGGACCCACACTTCGTCGGTGGCGGTGAGCGTCACCTGACTGCCGGTCACGGGCGCGGCCGGTGCGGCAACGGCCGGGGAGGCGGCGGGCACCGGCATCACGCCGAGCTCGCTCTCCGCCGTCGCCTGCTGCGCGGGCGGCGCGTCCCCGCCGGTGAGCAGGGTGGTGCCGAACCAGATGGCGAGCAGAAGCAGGATCAGGGCACCCGCGATCAACCCGCCGGTGGCGAGCCCGCGCGAGGGAAGCCGCGGGGGAGCATGGGGCTGAAGGTCGGGCTTGGGCTCGCGCCGCTGGTAGCTGGCATCGAGCTCGCGGCGCAGATCGCGGGCGAGCGCCACCTCGTCCACGCCCACCGCCCGTGCGTAGGAGCGGCCGAAGCCCATCGCATAGGTGGTGGAGGGCAGTTGGGAGAAGTTCGACGTCTCGATCGCCTCCAGATGCCGCTGCGGGATCCGAGTACGCGCCGCCACCTCGGCGAGGTCGAGGCCCTGGGCCTCGCGCGCCTGCCGCAACCGTTCGCCTGCCGTCATCGCTGCCGGGCTCCGATCCACGGCGCCCTCGCCCTCACCCATTCCAGTCTCCACGCGGGGAATATTCACCAAGGTCGCGCCCCCGTCTTCGGGGCAGGTTTCGGACACGCATAAACCTGTGTCAACGTCAGGAGGCGCGTATCCGCCGCCGTTTCACGCCAGTTCAACCCCATTGTCGGTCGCCCAGGCGGTCAGTGCGGCCCGCATGTCGGCCGGCGGGGCCGCCAGCAGCCGCTCCATGGTGGCGGTGATGGCGGCGCGATCGAGCGAATGGATCATCGCCTTGATCGGGCCAACCGCGGCCGGCGTGATCGACAGCCGGTCGATGCCGAGGCCGAGCAGCGCCATCGCCTCGAGCGACCGCCCGCCCATCTCGCCGCACACGGTGACCGGGACGCCGGCATCGCGGGTGGCACGCACCACCCGGCGCAGGAAGCGCAGGATCGCCGGGCTCAGCCAGTCGTAGCGCAGCGCCAGCTGCGGGTGTGCGCGATCGGCCGCGAACAGGAACTGGGTGAGATCGTTGGTGCCGATCGACAGGAAATCGAGGCGCGGGAACAGCAGGTCGAGCGTCTCGGCAAGGGCCGGCACCTCCAGCATCGCGCCATAGAGGATCTCCAGCGGCAGCTTGCGCCCGCGCGAGGCGACCCAGTCGCGCTGGCGCTCGAACAGCTCTCGCGCCTGCTCGAACTCCCAGGGTTCGGACACCATCGGGAACATGACGCGCAGCGTGCGGCCGGCTGCCGCCTCGATCAGCGCGCGCGCCTGCGCCTTCATCAGCCCCTCGCGGGTCAGCGCCAGGCGCAGCGCCCGCCAGCCCATCGCCGGGTTCTCTTCCTCATGGTCGCCGGTCGCGAGATAGGGCAGCGCCTTGTCGCCGCCGATGTCGACGGTGCGGAACACGACCGGGCGATCGCCGGCGACGTCGAGCACCTCGCGATAGAGCCGCTGCTGGCGCTCGCGCGAGGGGAGGGTGGAGGAGACCAGGAACTGGAATTCGGTGCGGAACAGGCCGATGCCGTCCGCGCCGGTGAGGTCCAGCGCGGCGGCGTCGTCGCGAAGGCCGGCGTTGACCAGCAGGGTGATGCGGTCGCCGTCGCGGGTGACGGGCGGCTCGCTGCGCAGCGCGGCGAAGGCGGCGCGGCGGCGCTGCGAATAGAGCAGCTTGGCCTCGAACGCCTCCTCCAGGTCGGCGGTGGGGCGGATGACGCAATAGTCTTCGGAGGCGTTGAGCAGCAGCCGGTCGCCTTCCGAGATCAGCCGGCGCACGTCGCGCACGCGGCCGAGGACCGGCACGCCCATCGCGCGGGCGACGATGGTCACGTGCGCGGTGAGCGAGCCTTCCTCCAGCACCACGCCCTTGAGGCGCCGGCGGTCGTATTCGAGCAACTCGGCCGGCCCCAGGTTGCGCGCGATCAGGATCGTGTCCTGGCGAAGGCCCAGCTGGGCTGCGGTGCCGAGCTGGCCCGAGACGATGCGCAGCAGCCGGTTGGAGAGATCCTCCAGGTCGTGCATGCGATCGGCGAGCAGCGGGTCGGAAATCTCGCGCATGCGCATGCGGGTGCGCTGCTGGACGCGCTCGATCGCGGCCTCTGCGGTGAGGCCGGAGTCGATCGCCTCGTTGATGCGGCGCGACCAGCCCTCGTCATAGGCGAACATCTTGTAGGTCGCGATGACCTCTTCATGCTCGCCGCCGACGCCGAACTCGGCCTGGCTGGTGATGCGGTCGATCTGCTCGCGCATCTTGTCGAACGCGGCATAGACGCGGTGGCGCTCCGCCTCGGTATCCTCGGCCACCGTATGCTCGACGGTGATGCGCGGCTGGTGGAAGACGGCGACCCCGGCGCCCATGCCCTCGACCAGCTTGAAGCCGTTGATGCGGGCGGTGCCGGTCGCCTGGGGGCGGCTGGCGGCGGCGGGGCCGGCCGCGTCGATCAGGTCGGCGTTGGCGATCAGTTCGGACAGCACCATGGCGACGGTCTGCAGCGCCTCGATCTCGACGTCGTCGTAGCGGCGCGGCTCGGTATGCTGGACCGCGAGCACGCCCACCGCCCGCTCGCGCCGGATGATCGGCACGCCCGCAAAGCTGTGGAAGCGCTCCTCGCCGGTTTCGGGGCGATAGGCGAAGTCCGGGTGGCTCGCCGCCTCGGCCAGGTTCAGCGTCTCGACATTGGCGGCGATGGTGCCGACCAGACCCTCGCCCGGCGCCAGCTTGGTGACGTGCACCGCCTCTTCGGCGAGGCCGACGGTGGCGAAGAGTTCGAACACGCCCTCCCGCAGCAGGTAGATCGAGCAAACCTCGCTATCGAGCGTTTCCCCGATGATGTTGACCACGCTGTTGAGCTTGGCCTGGGCGGGGCTGCGCGACGCCATCACGTCGTGGAGGCGGGTGAGGATCTCTCGGGCGGAAGCGGCGGCCGATGCGGGCATGGGGCTGGCTACCATGCCGTTGCGGCCGACGCCATCGCGCGGCCGGAAACTTCGGTAACGAAGTGTGCAAGCGGAGCGTGCGGCATCACAGCGTCCGCACCAGGCGCACGGCCATGGCGAGCCAGGCGGGTTCGGGCACCACCTGCTGGCGGGCGCCGGCTCCGGGCGGCAGCAGATGGAGCTTGCCGTCGCTGCGGGCGAGCAGCCGGCCGAACACGAAGCGGCCGGCGGGGCGGGGGACCAGCACGTCGCGGTTCATGGCGCTGCCGAACGCGTCGGGGGCGAGGCGGGCGCACCAAATTTCGTCGCCCGCCCGATAGTCTCCGACGCCACCGGAGACGGTGACGGCGACCAGGCTGGGATCAATCCGGGGTGCGGCGACGGTGGCGGCGCGGCGGGGCGCGGTGGCGCCACCGGCGTCGAGGATGGCGGCCACGGCAACGTCGGGACGGTCGGGCAGCTTCACCAGATCGGCGGAATCGACGCCCAGCGCCTCTGCGATGCGGTTGAGCCAGCCGATCGAGACGGTGCGCGTGCCCGTCTCCAGCCGGCCGATCGTCTGGGCGGTGGTGGCGGGGCGGCAGCGCAGCGCCACCTCCTCCAGCGTCAGCCCCTTCGCACGGCGCACTTCGCGAATGGCGGTGATCATCTCCGGCTCCCGCAGAAAACCATATCGGTTTGTCACTGTCCTACAAACAAGCCGATGTGGCAAGGGCGAGTCGCAACGATGGAGAGGCACGATGCGCGAACTGGCCGAACGCGGACTGGAGGGCGAACGGGTGGCGAGCACCCCGCCGGCGCGGGGGCGGCGCAGCGTGACGGTCAACCTGGCCGAATCGCCGCTGTCGTGGCTGCGCGCCCGCGGGTTGGTGAGCCCCCGCCAGTTCGATGCGGGCGAGCAGCTGCGCGAGGATTACGAGCGGGCATCGCTGGGGCCGCGGGTGACGATGCGTTGGGATGCGGGGCCACGCGGCAGCGGCAGCCGGGGTGCGCCCTCCGCAGGCACGCCGGGCGGGCCGCAGCTGTCGGCCAAGCGCCGCTTCGACGCGGCGATCGCGGCGGCGGGGCCGGGGCTTGCCGATGTGCTGTGGCGGGTGGTGTGTGCGGGTGAGGGCTTGCCGGCGGCGGAAAAGGCGCTGGGCTGGCCGGCGCGTGCGGGGCGGCTGGTGCTTACGCTGGCGCTCGATCGGCTGGCGGAGCACTACCGGCTTCCGTGAGGAAGCGGCGATAGGCCCAGCCGATGCCGATGAGCGCGAAGCCGAGGCCCAGGAAGGAGAGGATGCGCAGCACGCCTTCGAGCGCGGCGGCGTCGACCAGGAACACCTTCAAGGTGGTAGCGGTGAGCAGCAGCAGGCCGAGCAGCCGCAGGTCGGACGCCTTAGCGGTGATGCCGCGCCACAGCCAGAACAGCGACAGGCCGAGCATGGCGGCCGAATAGCCCCAGTTCTCGCCCGTCCCGAGCGGGCCGGTGAGGATGCTGCCGTGGGTTGCCTGGCGCACCGTGGCGACGAGTGCCAGCAGGGTGAGCGCGGCGGCGACCGGGCGGGTGCGGCGGCGGGGCGGCAGCGTCCAGAACAGCGCGGCGGCGAGCGCGAAGTGCAGCGTGGCGGCGTTGAGCAGCGGGACCGCGCCGACCGCGTGGGTCACGCCGGCGGGGTTGAACACCATCAGGTCGAACCAGACGATCCGGGCGACGCCGAGCGCGAGCAGCAGGCTTGCGACGCGCGGGAGGCGGCGGTTGCGCACCAGCGCCCAGCCGGCGAGGAGCAGCGCCTGGGTGATGACCGCGCGTTCGACAAAGCCAACGGCGGCAAAGGCCGGGGGCTCGGCGATGGCAAGGGGCTGCTTGAGCAGGAGATAGGCGAGCAGCGGCACCGCGCCGCCGCCGACGGCAAGGGCAATGCGGCGGGCGCGGCCGAAGCTTTGCCGGTCGGCGAACAGGATCGAGACCAGCACGGCGGTGGGGAGGCCAAGGAAGCGCAGGATGTCCCGCAGCGGCGGCAGCAGGCGATAGGGCAGCATCTCGCCGAACAGCGAGCGGCCGAACGCTTCCGCCACCTGGGCGAGCGGGATCAGCGCCAGCACCAGCAGCCCGAGCAGCGGCAGGAGGGTCAGACGGCGCACCGAAGCGTCGCCGGTGGTACGGCCCCAGCCGGCGAGCGCGGCCATCGCGGCGGCGAGCGGCAGGGCGACCAGCGCGCCGGGCACGATCTGCTGGAGGCCGGCCGAGAGCAACACCGCGGCGGCGAGCCCACCGCCGACGAGGCCGGTGTCCTGCGCGTCGGCGCGGTCGCGGTGGCGCCAGCTCAGCCACGCGCAAGCGCCGGCGAGCAACAGGTCGAGCAGGCACCAGAAGGAGGGGGCGAGCAGCCGGGTGGCGGCGAGCTGGGCGACGAGCACCGGTCCCGCGGTGCCGACGACGCCGAGCAGCGCCCAGCCGCGGCCCGTGCGCGACAGCAGATGGCCGGGGATGGCGAAGAGCAGCGTGGCGAGGATGGCGGCGGTCGCGGTCACGCCGGGGACGGGGCGCATCAGGCCGACGCCGAGCAGCACCAGCACGAGGCCGAGCGCGGCGACGGGCGCGGGCATCAGCTTGGCGTCTCGCCATGCCAGGAACAGCGCGGCCGCCGAGAGGACGAGATAGAAGCCCCAGGCGAGCGGGCCGAAGTCGAGCAGGGGCGCGGCAAGCAGCAGCTGTGCGAGTCCGGCGACCATCGGTGCGGCGCGTAGCCACGGGCGCCGGATGCCGGCGGAGGGGAGCGCAAGGGTGACGCCGAGCGCGAGCGCGACGATGAAGGCGGCGACCCCGGCGACTTCGTCCGCGCGGACGGCGGCGAGCAGGAACCCGGCCCAGCCGAAGGCGGAGGCGCCGGCTGCGAGCGCCAGCCACATCCAGCCGCGCGCGACCGCCAGCCACAGCAGCGCCGCCACGAACAGGCCGAGATAGACGAGCAGCGGGCCGATGCCGGCCGCGTCGAAGCCGGCGACGAGCGGCGCGGCGAACCCACCCGCCAGCGCCATGACCGCGGTGGGCGGGCCGTGGCGAAGCGCCAGCCCCAGCGCGACGCCGGTGATCGCGAGCATGATCGCGAACCCCGCGATCGGGCTCACCAGATCGTAGAGCGCGGCGGCGAGATAGAGGGTGGCATAGGCGCTGGCGATGCCGGCGCCGGCGAGCACCTGGGCGATGCGCGGGTCATCGCGGGTGGCGGGCAGGCGGCGGGCGACTTCGCCGCCGGCGAGCAGCAGCAGTGCGAACAGCCCGGCGAGGACGGTGCGGATGCCGGGGGTGAGCAGGCCGCTCTCGATCGACAGGCGCACCAGGAAGACGCCGGCGAGCACCAGCGCGGCGCCGCCGACCCACACCGGCAGGCGGCCGCCGACCAGCGCCTCGAAGCTCGGCATCTCGAAGCGCGGCTTGGGCGGGGCGACGGGTTCGAGCGGGGCGGAGAGGGGTGCGGCAGGCGCAGCGGGGCGGCGGACGACGGCCGGCTCATCGCGGCGTTCGACCGCTGGCGGGGTGGCGATCGGCTGGGCCGGTGCCTCGAACCGCGCCTCGGCCAGCGCCTCGCGGAGATGCTCCACCTCACGCTCGACCGCCGTCAGCCGGCGCCACATCAGGACGAGCGCGGCGACGATGCCGGCGAACAGAAGCGTCATGAACAGGTCCACGCCCCGTGTTGTGGCACAGCTGTGCGCGCAAGTCCGCACGCAATCGCGTGGACGCGGGCAGCGGCTCGCTTATATGCGCGGGCGTCCTTCAGGAGCGCGCAGCCATGCAGATCGAGTTCGTCAAATGCCACGGGTCGGGCAACGACTTCCCGCTGGTGGACGCGCGGGCGCTGGACCTGCCGGAGGATGCCTGGGTGCGGCTGGCGCGCGGGCTCGCAGATCGCAACGGGCCGGTGGGCGGTGACGGGCTGTTGCTGCTCACCCGCGGCGATGCCACCCATGCGTTCGGGATGCGGATGTTCAACTCGGACGGGAGCGAGGCGGAGACGTGCCTCAATGGCGTGCGCTGCACCGCGCGGCTGGGGTTCGAGCGGCTGGAGATCGCGGACGCGCGGGTGCTGCTCAAGACCAGCGATGCCGAGGCGCGGCTGCAGCCGGAACTGGCGCCGGGCGTCACCACCATCCGCACGCGGGTGGGGCCGGTGTCGACGCGCGCCGCCGACGTCGGGCTGCGGATTCAGGAGCGCGAGGTGATCGATGCGCCCATCGCCGGGCTGCCGAGCGACCGTGCCTTCACCGCCGTGGCGATGCCGAACCCGCATTTGGTGACGTTCGTGGAGCAGGTCGACGAGGCGGAGCTGGTGGCGCTGGGGGACTGGTGCGAGGCGGCACCCGCGCTGCTCCCCGCGCGCGGCAACGTCAGCTTCGTGGAGGTGCGGGGGAGCGACGACGCGCCGGCCTTGTTCGTGCGCACCTATGAGCGCGGCGTGGGCCTCACCAACAGCTGCGGCAGCGCGATGGCGGCCTCCACCTATGCGGCGGCGCGGACGGGACGCATCCCCTTCGATCGCGAGACGCGGGTGTTCAACCGCGGCGGCATGGTGCGGGCGAGCGCGACCGAGGCTGCCGAGGTGACGATCGCCGGCAATGCGACGTTCGAGTGGGAAGGGCGGATCGCGTTCGATCCGGCGACCGGGGCGCTCGGTGCGCTGGAGGTGATCGCGCGGCGGCCGGCGGAGGTTGCGGCGTGGGAGGCGATGCTCGCGGGGCTCTGAACCCGCCCTATCGCCGCCGACACCGTGTTCCTGCGCAGGCAGGAACCCAGGGCCACGCAGAGCAACGCTTGGCAGCTTCCGGAACCCTGGGCTCCTGCCTTCGCAGGAGCACTGGAGGGGGGCGGCGTGCGGGTT
Source organism: Sphingomonas sp. ACRSK (assembly GCF_022346685.1). Classification (NCBI taxonomy): domain Bacteria; kingdom Pseudomonadati; phylum Pseudomonadota; class Alphaproteobacteria; order Sphingomonadales; family Sphingomonadaceae; genus Sphingomonas; species Sphingomonas sp. ACRSK. The sequence goes on from NZ_JAKRNR010000018.1 coordinate 46,988, forward strand.
CACCTCGGGTGCGTGAAGGCAGCGTCAGGGAAAGCGATCATTCCTGAAATTTCTTTCCGACCACTAAACACGCAATAAAATATTGCGAACGCTGGCGCTGCTGGCGTAGGGGCGGCGCGATTTCGGTAGAAAGAGTGTCATGCCCGCATATCGTTCGCGTACCACCACCCACGGCCGCAACATGGCCGGCGCCCGCGGCCTCTGGCGCGCGACGGGGATGAAGGATTCGGACTTCGGCAAGCCGATCATCGCGGTGGTGAACAGCTTCACCCAGTTCGTGCCGGGGCACGTCCACCTCAAGGACCTGGGCCAGCTGGTCGCGCGCGAGATCGAGGCGGCGGGCGGTGTCGCCAAGGAGTTCAACACCATCGCGGTCGACGACGGCATCGCCATGGGCCACGGCGGCATGCTCTATTCGCTGCCCAGCCGCGAACTGATCGCCGACAGCGTCGAGTATATGGTCAACGCCCACTGCGCGGACGCGATGGTGTGCATCTCCAACTGCGACAAGATCACGCCCGGCATGCTGATGGCGGCGCTGCGCATCAACGTGCCCGCGGTGTTCGTCTCCGGCGGGCCAATGGAGGCCGGCAAGGTCGTGGTGAAGGGCAAGAAGCGCGCGCTCGACCTGGTCGACGCGATGGTGGTGGCCGCCGACGAAAGCTACAGCGACGAGGAAGTGGCCGCGGTCGAGCGTTCGGCGTGTCCGACCTGCGGCAGCTGCTCGGGCATGTTCACCGCCAATTCGATGAACTGCCTGACGGAAGCGCTGGGGCTGTCGCTGCCGGGCAACGGATCGACGCTCGCGACCCATGCCGATCGCGAGAAGCTGTTCCGCGAGGCGGGGCACCTGATCGTCGATCTCGCCAAGCGCTGGTACGAGCAGGACGACGTGACCGCCACGCCGCGCGGCATCGCCACCATGGGCGCCTTCGAGAATGCGATGAGCCTGGACATCGCGATGGGGGGCTCGACCAACACGGTGCTTCACCTGCTGGCGGCGGCGCATGAGGCGGGCGTCGACTTCACCATGGGCGATATCGACCGGCTGTCGCGGCGCGTGCCGTGCCTGTGCAAGGTCGCACCGGCGAAGGCCGACGTGCACATGGAGGACGTCCACCGCGCGGGCGGCATCATGTCGATCCTGGGCGAGCTGGAGCGCGGCGGGCTGATCGACGCGAGCCTGCCGACCGTGCATGCGCCGACCATGGCGGACGCGCTGGCGCGCTGGGACATCGGCCGCACCAACAGCGAGGAGGTGCGCGACTTCTTCCGCGCGGCACCCGGTGGCGTGCCGACCCAGACGGCGTTCAGTCAGGCCGAGCGGTGGGAGGCCCTGGACACCGATCGCCAGAGCGGCGTGATCCGTTCGACCGAGCATCCCTTTTCCAAGGACGGGGGCCTCGCGGTGCTGTTCGGCAACCTCGCGCCCGAAGGCTGCATCGTGAAGACCGCGGGCGTGGACGATTCGATCCTGACCTTCCGCGGCCGCGCGCGCGTCTACGAGAGCCAGGACGCGGCGGTGGCGGGGATCCTGGGCAACCAGGTCGAGGCCGGCGACGTGGTCGTGATCCGCTACGAAGGGCCCAAGGGCGGGCCGGGGATGCAGGAAATGCTGTATCCGACGAGCTATCTGAAGTCGAAGGGGTTGGGCGCGGCCTGCGCGCTCATCACCGACGGGCGCTTCTCCGGCGGCACCTCCGGCCTGTCGATCGGCCATGTCTCGCCGGAAGCGGCCGAGGGCGGGCTGATCGCGCTGGTGGAGACCGGCGACCCGATCCTGATCGACATCCCCAACCGCGGCATCCGGCTGGACCTGGACGACGCGGTGCTCGCCGAGCGGCGCGCGGCAATGGAGGCGCGGGGGGCAAAGGCTTGGAAGCCGTTCGGGCGCAAGCGCGAGGTGTCGCCGGCATTGCGGGCGTATGCCGCGCTCACCACCAACGCTGCGCGCGGCGCGGTGCGCGACGTGAGCCAGGTGGAGGGGTAGGCGTTTCTTCGATCCGGCCAGCGTCTCTACCGTATCCCCGCGAAGGCGGGGATCCAGGGTCCGGCAGGACAACACCTGGCAGCGCCCGGTACCCTGGGCTCCCGCCTGCGCGGGAGCACGGAAAGAGCGAGCGCTATCCTTCGCGAGCGGCGTACCCCGGCGAAGGCCGGCGTCCAGTTGCGATGGTGCTCGATGTGTCGCGCAACCCACGGCCGCCTTCCCAACTGGGCCCCGGCCTTCGCCGGGGTACGACAGGGGGTGGATCACGTTTCGCGATCCACCGACGCGTCCGCAGGACGGAAGGGAACGGCGGTGCGCGCGCAGCTTCTCGCACACCCTTCCCCGGCCTCGCGCCCTCGGCTAGACCCGCGCGGATGACGCCACCCCTGGACTGCCCCAGCGAAGGCCGCTTCGACGGCGCCGAACACCGGTTCGCCCTGCGCGTCTATTTCGAGGACACGGACCTGTCGGGCGTGGTCTACCACGCCAACTACCTGCGCTACATGGAGCGGGCGCGCTCGGACATGCTGCGGCTGACCGGCTGCGACCAGCGTGCCGCGTTCGAGGCGGGCGAGGGGGCCTATGCGATCCGCGACCTGCACATCCGCTATGCGAGCCCTGCGCGCCTCAACGACGCGCTGTTGGTGGTCAGCCGCATGACGCAGTTGCGCGCGGCATCGGTCGTCATTCATCAACGAGTAATGCAGGGTTCGGTGTTGGTAGCCGAAGCGGAGGTCGAGGTGGCGTTCGTGGCACCATCGGGCACCCCGCGTCGGCATCCGCCGGCCTGGCGGCGCACGTTCGAGACCCTGATCTGGAAGGAAAGCTGAGAGCCTGATGGACGTTCTGGTAAATATCGACGCGGCCTCCATGTCGCCGATTGGCTTGTTCATGCAGGCGGACTGGGTTGTGAAGTTCGTGATGCTGGGGCTGTTGGCCGCCAGCATCTGGACCTGGGCGATCATCCTGACCTTCCTGGGCCGGCTGCGCCGCGTGCGCCGCGATACCGAGGCATTCGTCGAGGAGTTTGAACGGACCGAGGACATCGACGCGTTCCACAAGAAGCACGTGACCGGCAAGAGCGCCGTCGCCCACGTCTTTGCCGCGGGCGTGCGCGAATGGCGCCGCTCGACCGCCAGCACCACCATCGACCGCGACGGCACGCGCGAGCGGCTGGCGACCAGCATGGGGTCTGCGGTGGCCGAGGAAGTCGACAAGCTTTCGGACCGGCTGAACGTGCTGGCGACGATCGGCTCGGTCGCGCCCTTCGTCGGCCTGTTCGGCACGGTGTGGGGCATCATGCGCAGCTTCACCGGCATCGCCCAGGCCCAGAACACCAGCCTGGCGGTGGTGGCACCGGGCATCGCGGAGGCGCTGTTCGCGACCGCGATCGGCCTGTTCGCGGCCATCCCGGCGGTGATCGCGTACAACCGCTACAGCCACCGCATCAACCAGGTGGAGGCGCGGCTCAACCGCTTTGCCGACGCGTTCCACGCGACGCTGAGCCGCCAGTTGGAAGGCGTGGACTAAGCCCATGGCGATGCAGCTTCCGTCCAGCCGCGGCAAGGGCCGGCGCACGCCGATGGCGGAGATCAACGTGACCCCGTTGGTCGACGTGATGCTGGTGCTGCTGATCATCTTCATGGTGACGGCGCCGCTGCTCACCACCGGCGTGCCGGTGAACCTGCCCGACAGCCGCGCCAAGGGGCTGGAGCAGGAGCAGGAGCCGGTGCAGCTGTCGCTCGCCGCCGATGGCAGCATCTATCTGGGCGACACGCCGGTCAGCGAGCAGGCGTTGCCCGAGCAGCTGGCGCGCATCGTCGGCAGCCAGCCGGCCGGTGCCGAGCCGCGCCAGGTGATGCTGCGCGCCGACACCGCGCTCGACTATGGCCGGGTGATGCGGGTGATGGGCGAGCTCAACCGCGCGGGGCTGAACCGCGTGGCGCTGGTGTCGACGCAGGGGGACGCGCCCTGATCGTGCGCTTGCCAACGGAGGTGCGGCGATGAGCCGTACGGAAAAATGGGCGCTGGGCGGGGCTGCGATTGGGCATGCGCTGCTGTTCGTCGGCCTGTCGCTCGTCTGGAAGGGCGAGCAGCCCAAAGAGCTGAAGATGTCGCCGCCGATCGACGTCAGCCTGGTGGATGAGGTTGCGCTGGAATCGACCGCGCCCGCCGAGACCGAGGCGCCGGACCAATCGGTGGCACCCGAGCAGGGCGCGCCGGAAGACGCGGCGCCCCCGGAAGAGACCGCGCCCGAGCCGGAACCCCAGCCTGCGCCTGCGCCCCCGGTGCCGCAGCCCAAGCCCGAGCCCCGGCCCGAGCCGAAGCCGGCGCCCAAGCCGCAGCCGGCACCAAAGCCCGTTCCCAGGCCGCAGCCGCCCAAGCCCAAGCCGGCCCCGGCCCCCAAGCCTGCGCCCAAGGCACCGGCGAAGCCCGCGCCCAAGGCCGAGCCGAAGCCGGCGGCGAAGCCGGCCGCAAAGCCCGCCCCGGCCAAGCCCGCGGCAGCCGCGGCCAAGCCCAAGGCGGCGCCGGCGAAGGGCAGCGGCACCGACGCGGCGGCAAAGGCAGCCAAGCCGCGCGGATCGCGGCTGGGCGCCGATTTCGCCAAGAGCCTTGCCGATACGGCAGCCGAAAAGGGCAAGGGCCAGACCGCGCGTGCGGCGCAGGTCGGCGCGCAATCGCTCGCCGGCCTGGCCGCGGCGATCAGCCGCCAGGTCCAGCCCTGCGCCAACCGGATCACCAATCCGGGGCCGGGCGCCAACCGTATCCGCTCGCGCATCAACCTGCAGATGGCGAAGGACGGCAGCCTGACCGCGCGTCCCAAGCTGATGGGCCAGTCCGGCGTCGACGACGAGAACGGCCGCTATGCGCAGCGCGTGGGCGAACTCGCGGCGGCGGCAATCATCCAATGCGCCCCCTTCGAACTGCCCGATGAGCTGTACGAAGGCGGTTGGAAGAACATCACCATCAACTACAAGCTGCCCGGCTGACGGAGAGAGCCATGCGTATCCCCTTGTCCCGCCTTGCCACGCTTGCGTTGGCATCCCTCAGCTTCGGCCTTGCCGCGGCGCCCGCCCATGCCCAGGTCGAGGTCGACATCGAAGGCGGTATCTCCGATCCGATGCCGATCGCGGTGCCGGTGATGCCGACTCCAAGCGACGTCGGCACCGCCGCCGGCCAGACCAGCGCGCTCGGCCGCCAGCTGGCCGAGGTGGTGGCGAACGACCTCAAGAACTCCGGCCTGTTCACCCCACGCGGTCCACAGGGAATCGCTGCGGTGCCGTTCGCGCAGGCGGCCGCTCCTGACTTCGGCTATTGGGCCGGCACCCAGGCGCAGGCGCTGGTCCAGGGCTTCGTGCGCGCCAACGGCGACGGCACGCTGACGGTGGGCTGCTACCTCTACGACGTGTTCGCGCGCACCGAGCTGACCCGCCAGGGCTTCGTGGTGACACCGGCCGAGTGGCGGCGCGCGGCCCACAAGTGCGCCGACACCGTCTACACCCGCCTGTCGGGCGAGGGGCCGTACTTCGACAGCCGCATCGTCTATGTCTCGGAGACGGGGCCGAAGGGCAAGCGCATCAAGCGGCTGGCGATCATGGACCAGGACGGCGCCAACCACCGCTTCCTGACCAACGGCCAGTCGATCGTGCTGACGCCGCGCTTCGCGCCGAACCAGCAGTCGATCGTCTACATGAGCTATCAGAACGAGCGGCCGGCGATCTATGTCTATGACATCGCATCGGGCCAGCAGCGGCTGCTGGTGCGCAACGCCAGCCTGACCTTTGCGCCGCGCTTCTCTCCGGACGGGCGCTGGGTGATCTTCTCCATGGCGCAGGCGTCGAACACCGACATCTATCGCGTGTCGGCGTCGGGCGGCACGCCGCAGCGGCTGACCAACTCGCCCGGCATCGACACCGGCGGCAGCTATTCGCCAGACGGCAGCCGGATCGTGTTCGAGAGCGATCGTTCGGGCACGCAGCAGCTCTACGTCATGAACGCCGATGGCTCCAACCAGCAGCGCATCAGCTTCGGATCGGGCCGCTATGCGACCCCGTCGTGGAGCCCGCGCGGCGACCTGATCGCGTTCACGCGCCAGGGCGGCGGCAGCTTCCGCATCGGCGTGATGAGCCCGTCGGGCGGCGGCGAGAAGCTGCTGTCGGACGCCTGGGGCGACGAGGGGCCGAGCTGGTCGCCCAACGGCCGCGTCCTCACCTTCTTCCGCGCGTCGCAGGGCGGGGCGGGCAAGGCGGACGTGTGGTCGGTCGATCTCACCGGGCAGAACGTCCGCCGCATCCCGACGCCGCTCGACGGGTCGGATCCGAGCTGGGGGCCGCTGCGCCCCTGACGGGCGCCGGCACCCGCAGGGCGGGCGTCCCAGAACCAGGCTTTAGCACTTGCCGCCGCATCGGGTTGTGGCGGAATATACATCTGTAATCGAGGAGACAGCTGATGGCGAAACTGACGAGCAAGTTGATCGTGGCGGCGGCCCTGGTGGCGACGGCCGGCTGCGCCAAGAAGCGCCCGGAAGTGCTGCCGCCCGCCCCGGGCGAGACCGCTGCGCCGGTCGACGGCACCGGCACCGGCGGCCAGACGGGCACCGGCGTGGTCCCGGGCAGCCGCGAGGACTTCCAGCAGTCGGTCGCGGGCGACACCGTCAACTTCGCGCTCGACAGCTACGACATCGACCCGCAGGCGCGCTCGATCCTGGACAGCCAGGCATCGTGGCTGCAGCGCTACCCGAACGTGCGCATCACCATCGAGGGCCATGCCGACGAGCGCGGCACCCGCGAATACAACCTGGCGCTGGGCGATCGCCGTGCGAACGCCGCGTCCAACTATCTGGCGGCGCGCGGCATCGCTGCGGCGCGGATCACCACGATCAGCTATGGCAAGGAGCGTCCGCTGGCGCTCGGCTCGGACGAGAGCTCCTACGCGAAGAACCGCCGCGCGGTGACCGTCGTCCTCCAGTAACCACCAGCCGCCGCCGGAACCGGGCTGGTTTCGGCGGCGTTCCCCCGGGGCATGAAGCCCGTCCAACCGCCTGCGATCCGCGATCCGGTCGACCTCGTCACCGCCAAGCTGCACGCCTGGGTCAACGGCTTCTTCCTCCAGCTCCCCAACATCGTCGCCGCGATCGTGCTGCTGCTGGTGGCATGGGGCGTCGGCAAGGCGATCGCCTGGGGCATCCGCCGGGTCGGGCGACGGCGCCACCGGCTGGACTTGAGTGCGGTGCTCGGGTCGCTGGCCTTCGGCGCCGTCATGGTGGCCGCGCTGCTGCTGGCGGCGACCATCGTCTTTCCCAGCGTCAAGCCGGCGGACGTGCTCGCGACGCTCGGCATCGGCTCGGTCGCGATCGGCTTTGCCTTCAAGGAAATCCTGCAGAACCTGTTTGCGGGCCTGTTGCTGCTGATGCGGCGGCCGTTCCGGCGCGGCGACCAGATCGTCATCAAGGACTATGAGGGCACGGTCGAGCACATCCAGAGCCGCGCGACCCTGATCAAGACCTATGACGGCAGGCGCGTCATCATCCCCAATGCGGACCTCTATATCTCGCCGGTGATGGTCAACACGGCCTTTCCGGTGCGGCGCGAGCAGTTCGACGTCGGCATCGGCTATGGCGACAAGCCGTCCCATGCCGCCGAGCTGTTCCTGGAGGCGATCCGCAAGGTGGAGGGCGTGGTCGCGGACCCGCCGCCCGAGGTGCTGCCCTGGGGCCTGGACGACAACTACATCACCCTGCGCGCGCGCTGGTGGACGGAATCGAAGCGTACCAGCGTGGTCCACATCCGGTCGCGCGTGGTGCTGGCGCTGTACGAGACGGCGATCGCGCACGGCATCGACCTGCCGTTTCCGACCCAGATGGTGCTGTTCCACGACCAGACCGAGGAGGCCGACGGCGACCGTGCCCGGCAGCGCGAGGGCTGGCCTGCGGGTGGACGGCCGCCCCACGCGCGGCGGCTTCGGCGGCGGGAAGGTCCCTCCGACGAGGGGGCGCAGGAAGAGCGCGTCGTCGCAGAGGGCGCGCGGGAGGAGCGCTGAGCGCTGCGTCTCTGCGTACCCCCGGCGGAGGCCGGGGCCCAGTTGCGGCGCCGTTTCGGTTTCGCGCACCCACACCGCCTTCCCAACTGGGCCCCGGCCTCCGCCGGGGTACGGTGTCGTGCGGGGCGGGGCGTTCTTAGTATCTCGCGGGTGGGAATGGGCTGAGCAACGCAGGAGCCCAGGGTTGCTCGCGCTCCCCTTGTTGTCCCGCACCAATCCCGCTTGCGTTCCTGCCGACCTGATATAAAAGTGATATCACATTAACAGGGAGGCGGAGATGGGATCGGATCGGGTGTTGCGGCAGAGCCTGGAGCGGCCGGCGACGACGTACAACGGCTTCGTGATGCTGCTGGTCGGGCTCGGATTGATCGTGCTGGGTGCCGTGGGGGCGCTCAACGCGCCGGTGCATCCCTGGGGCATCGTCCTCCTGATCGTGGCCGGGGTTGCGCTGCTGCTGGTGGCGTGCGGCTTCTACCTGCTCCAGCCCAACCAGGCGGCGGCGATCCTGCTGTTCGGCGACTATCGCGGCACCGATCGCACGACGGGCCTGCGCTGGAACTGGCCGTGGCTCACCAAGTCCAAGATCTCGGTGCGCATCCACAACATCACGTCCGAGCGGCTGAAGGTGAACGACCTGCGCGGCAACCCGATCGAGATCGCGTCCAACGTCGTGTGGCGCGTTGCCGACACCGCGCAGGCGCTGTTCGACGTCGACGACTATAAGGCGTTCGTGATGGTGCAGATCGAGAGCGCGGTGCGCGCGATCGGATCGCGCTATCCGTACGACGACTTCACCCATGAGGAGATGACGCTGCGCGGCAACGCCGACGTGGTGAGCGAGGAGCTGCGCGTCGAATTGCAGGAGCGGGTGGCGAGCGCGGGCGTGCAGGTCGACGAATGCCGGCTGACCCACCTCGCCTATGCACAGGAGATCGCCCAGGCGATGCTCCGTCGCCAGCAGGCCGAGGCGGTGATCGCGGCCCGCCAGAAGCTGGTTGAGGGTGCCGTCTCAATGGTCGAGACCGCGCTCGCCCAGCTGTCCGAGAAGAACGTGGTCGAGCTCGACGACGAGCGCCGCGCGGCGATGGTGTCGAACCTGATGGTGGTGCTCTGTTCGGAGCGCGACACCCAGCCGGTCGTGAACGCGGGCTCGCTGTACCAGTAACGTGGCTGCGCCCCCGAAAAAGGCGTTCCCCCTGCGCCTCGATCCCGCGCTCTATGCGGCGATCGAGCGCTCGGCTGCGGGCGAGTTGCGCAGCGTCAACGCGCAGGTCGAATGCCTGCTGCGCGAGGCGCTGGCGAAGCGGGGCGTGAAGCTTGCCGATCCCCAGCCGGTCCGCCGCGGTCGGCCGCCCAAGGAGAGCGATCATGGCGAATGAGAAAAGCAGGGACGACGACCTGTGGTTCGCCCCCAAGCGCTTCGGCTATGGCACCGGCTGGCCGATCGCATGGCAGGGATGGGTGCTGCTGGGAGGCTACCTCGCGCTGTTGCTGCTGGGGTCGCACTATGTGGCGCCGGGGCATCCGATCGGCTTCGGCATCTTCGTGGGCGTGCTGACGATCGCCGTCCTCGCCCTCTCCGCCACCCATACGCGCGGCGGGTGGCGGTGGCGCTGGGGCGGCGACGACGAATAGCCGGGCTTTGCACCACCCGCGTCCGGAAGGGCTTGCCCCTGCTGCCGCCGCATCCGAGAGGGATCCGAAGGCAGCGAGGGGAAGCGCGATGTGGATCGAGGTGGTCGGCTGGTCTGGATCCTTCCTGATCCTGCTCGCCTACGCGCTGCTGTCGACCGGCCGGCTGGATGCGCGCGGCGTGCCGTATCAGTTGATGAACGTCGTCGGCGCGCTCGGCATGGCGATCAACGGCTGGGCGCACGGCGCGCTGCCGAGCGTGTTCAACAATGCGATCTGGATGGGCATCGGCCTGCTCGCGCTCGCAGGGCTGCGCGTCCGCCGGGCGTAGCTCGCTTCCTCAGGCGGCGCGGGTTGGGGTCGGTAGCAGTAGCGCATCGAAGGCCTCGACCGGCATCGGGCGGCCGTAGAGATAGCCCTGCGCGCTTGTGCAGCCGCACTGGGCGAGCAGGTCGCGCTGCGCCTCGGTCTCGACACCCTCGGCGATGACCTCGATTCCGAGCATGCTGCCGAGGAACGCCATGGCGGTGACCACCGCTGCATCGGCCTTGTCGTCCACGAGGTCGCGAACGAAGCTGCGGTCGATCTTGATCCGGCTGATCGGATAGTGCTTCAGCACGCTCAGCGAGGCATAGCCGGTGCCGAAGTCGTCCAGCGCGACGCCCACCCCCTGGTCGCGGAGCACGCGCAGGGGGGCGAGCATGGTCTCGTCTTCCCGCAGGATGATGTTCTCGGTCACCTCCAGCTCCAGGGCGCTGGGGGGAAGCCCGTGGCGGTCGAGTTCGGCGCGGACGCGCTCGGCAAGCGTGCCGTCCCGGAACTGCGCGCTGAACAGGTTGATGCCCAGCACGAAGCCGGGGGCGCCCCCATGCCAGCGGGCGGCCTGGCGGCATGCCGTCTCCAGCACCCAATGCCCCACGTCATGCGCGAGACGCCCCGATTCCAGCGCGGGCAGGAAGGCGTCGGGCGTCAGCAGCCCACGCTCGGGATGCTGCCAGCGCAGCAGCGCTTCCGCGCCGAGCAGGGCGCCGTCGGCCAGCCGGACCTGGGGCTGGTAGAAGAGCCGGAACTGGCCCTGGTCGAGCGCGTCGCGCAACTCGCCCTCGAACGCGCGGCGATGCAGGGCCGCGCTGCGCAGCGCGGGCGTGTAGAAGCGCTGGCAGTGCCGCCCCTCGCTCTTGGCCTGGTACATGGCGAGGTCGGCGGCGGAGAGCAGGTCCTCCGCATCCGTGCCGTCGCCGGGAAAGGTGGTGACGCCCACGCTGGCGCTGACATGCACATCCTGCCGCTCCAGCGCGATGGGGGCCGAGACCGTCTCGGTCAGCCGATCGGCGATGGTGGTGGCATGGGCGCGCGGATCCGCGCCCGGCAGCAGGATCGCGAACTCGTCACCCCCCAGCCGGGCGACCGTGTCGAACGGCCGGACGCAGTCGAGCAGGCGAGCGGCGATCGTCTTGAGCACCGCGTCGCCGGACGAATGGCCGAGCGTGTCGTTCACGTCCTTGAACTGGTCCAGGTCCAGCATCAGCAGCGCGAAGGGCTCGTCCCGCGCGACCAAGGCCGAGGTGCGGTCGAGCAGCGCGGCGCGGTTGGGAAGCTCGGTCAGGGGATCGAAATGCGCCATGTGGAACAGCCGGTCCTCGGCCGCGCGCCGCTCCGTCAGGTCGCGCATGATCGATCCGAACGCCGCATGCGGGCCTTCCGACCACATGGACAGCGAGAGCTCGATCGGGAACTCGCGGCCGTCCTTGTGCAGCGCGACCAGCTCGACCTTGCGCCCGATCAGCTTGGTGGTGCCGCCGTGTGCGGCACGCATGAGGCCACCGTCGTGCAGTCCCCGCGCCTTGGGCGGCACGATGATGTCGATGTCCTGGCCCTCGGCCTCGTCGGCGGTGAAGCCGAACATGGCCTCAGCCCCTGCGTTCCAGAAGCTGATGCGGCCATGATGGTCGGCGACCACGATCGCGTCGGGCGTGGTCGCAGCGATGTTGTGGAAGCGCGATTGGCCGATGCTGCGCGCGATCTCCAGGCGGCGCACCTCCAGCCGGTTCATGACGATCGCGGCAAGCGCCAAGAGGTTGGCGCGATCCGCATCGGTAAAGCGGCTGCGCGGGCGCGGGTCGATCAGGCACAGCGTGCCGATGCCATAGCCTTCCCGCGTGCGCAGCGGCGCCCCTGCATAGAAGCGGATGAAGGGCGTGTCGGTCACCAGCGGATTGTCGGCGAAGCGAGCATCGGTGCTCGCATCGAGCACGACCAGTTCCGCCTCATCGGCGAGCGCATGCGCGCAGAAGGAGATTTCGCGCGGGGTCGTGGAGATGTCGGTGCCGACGGCCGCCTGGAACACCTGCCGGTCGTCGGCGACGAAGGAGACGGCGGCGCTCGCGGTGCCGAACACGCGCGACGCCAGCCGGGTGATCTCGTCCAGCCCGAGGTCCACGTCGGGCGCGAGCGCGTCATATTCGGCGAGCGCCGCGAGGCGTTCTTCCTCATTCCACAGGAGCGGGGGCAGGCGCATGCGGTCTCCGGCCGACGTTGGGAGACCGCTATGCGGTTCAAAAGGCTAAGGTTCCGTTAGCCACGCTGCGTGCCCGGCCGCGCGAAACGCAGCCGGGCAGCGCGCATCACGCCTCGCCGAAGACGCGGGCGAAGATCGTGTCGACGTTCTTGAAGTGATAGTCGAGGTCGAAGCGCGCCTCGATCTCCTCCGGCGAAAGCGCGGCGGTGACTTCGGGATCGGCCTTGAGCAGGTCGAGCAGCGACAGGGCGCCGTCCGATTCCCACACCTTCATCGCGTTGCGCTGGACGAGGCGATAGGCGTCCTCACGGGACACGCCCGCCTGGGTCAGCGCCAGCAGCACGCGCTGCGAATGGACCAGCCCGCCCATGCGGTCGAGGTTCTTCTGCATGCGGGCCGGATAGACCAGCAGCTTGTCCATCACGCCGGTGAGGCGTGCGAGCGCGAAGTCGAGGGTGATGGTCGCGTCCGGGCCGATGTAGCGCTCGACCGAGGAGTGCGAGATGTCGCGCTCGTGCCAGAGTGCGACGTTCTCCATCGCCGGGATGGTGGCGCTGCGGACCATGCGGGCGAGGCCGGTCAGATTCTCGGTCAAGACCGGGTTGCGCTTGTGCGGCATCGCCGACGAGCCCTTCTGGCCCGGCGAGAAATATTCCTCGGCCTCGAGCACTTCGGTGCGCTGGAGGTGGCGGACTTCGGTGGCGAGCCGCTCGATCGAGGAGGCGATGACGCCCAGCGTCGCGAAGAACATCGCGTGGCGATCGCGCGGGATCACCTGGGTCGAGACGGGCTCTACCGAGAGGCCGAGCTTGTCGGCGACATAGGCTTCGACGCGCGGGTCGATGTTGGCGAAGGTGCCCACCGCGCCCGAGATCGCGCAGGTGGCGACGTCCGCGCGCGCCGCCACCAGGCGGGCGCGGTTGCGGGCGAACTCGGCGTACGCCTCGGCCATCTTGAGGCCGAAGGTCACCGGCTCGGCATGGATGCCGTGGCTGCGGCCGATCGTGGGCGTGAGCTTGTGCTCATAGGCGCGGCGCTTGAGCACCTCGAGCAGCCGGTCGAGATCGGCGAGGAGGATGTCGGACGCGCGGGCGAGTTGGACGGCCAGGCAGGTGTCGAGCACGTCCGACGAGGTCATGCCCTGGTGCAGGAAGCGCGCTTCCGGGCCGGTCCGTTCCGACACATGGGTCAGGAAGGCGATGACGTCGTGCTTGGTCTCCGCCTCGATCGCATCGATGCGGGCGATGTCGAACGGGCCGGCGGCTTCGTGCGCCGCCCAGATCTTGGCGGCAGCTTCCTTGGGCACCACGCCCAGTTCGGCGAGCGCATCGGTGGCGTGGGCCTCGATCTCGAACCAGATGGCGAAGCGGGTCTCGGGCGACCAGATCGCGGTCATCTCTGGGCGGGCGTAGCGGGGAACCATGCGGGTCTGCCTGTCTGGAGTTTCGGTTGGCCGCCGAATGCCAACGCTTTGCCCCCGAGTCGAGCGGAAAAGCCGACAAGATGTCGTCTAAATGATGGCCGGCTAGTGGTGAAAACCAAGAATTGATGCCTATATTCTTCTCACAGCCAGAAGCGCTGCGCCGACACTGTGCCGGTGCGCGCAAACATCGGAAATGGAGGCTGAAGATGTTGAAGCAGATTCTTCTGATCGGTGCGATGACGGTTGCTGCGCCTGCACTGGCGCAGACCGGCCAGACCACGCCGGGAAGTCCGTCCGCGGGAATGGGTACGCCGGGCGCGCAGCCGCAAAGCTTGCCCTCGACGGCGACCACTCCGGGCACGACCCAGGCAGCGCCGCAATCGACGCCGGATGCGCAGTCGTCCGCGGCCGCCACCCCGTCGCAGATCGCACAGGTGGTCGAGCAGGATTTCCCCAAATATTCGGGCGGCAAGGAAACGCTGACGCAGACGCAGTTCGGTGCCTGGATGGCCTCGCTGCGCTCGGCGACGGAGCCCGGCGCCACCGCCGACAGCCCGCAGATGAAGACCTGGATCACCCAGGCCTTTGCGCAGGCCGACACCGACAAGTCGAAGTCGGTGACCAAGGCGGAGCTGACGAGCTTCCTGACCAGCGCGGCGGGCTGACCCCGCGCCGGGTGACCCAAGCACCCCATTCCGGCCTTTTTTCCCCTGGGCCGGTGCCGGCCGCCGGACGTCTGTCCGGCGGCCGTTTGCGTTGTTGAGTGGGCGCTTTGCCGTGGGTGTGGAGCGTCGGTATTCGGACCGGAGCGCCAGATTTGCCGGAAGCAGGGTGAACGGTCCGCGCCCCTGCTGAGACGCCCCCCAGCTGGACCCCGGCCTTCGCCGGGGTACGGGATGGTTTGCCGATCAGACGCGTCCACCCGCGCCGACTTCCTACCCTTGTGCCTTCTTCGTACCCCGGCGGAGGCCGGGGCCCAGTTGCGGTGATCTGGCGTGGGTACGCAACGCGTGCGCTTCTCCTGACTTCACCTGCGGGAACCCCGCCGCCCCTACATCAGTCCCTTGGCGCGCAGGCTGGTATGGCCTTGGGTGCCGATGACGATGTGGTCGTGCACGGCGATGTCGAGGTGCCTGGCCGCCTGCATCACGATGCGGGTGAGATCGATGTCGGCGCGGCTGGGGGTCACGTCGCCGCTGGGGTGGTTGTGGACCAGGATGATCGCCGCCGAGCCGAGCTCGATCGCGCGGCGGATCACTTCGCGCGCATAGATGGGCGCCTGGTCGATCGAGCCTTCCGCCACCAGTTCGTCGCGGATCAGCATGTTGCGGACGTTGAGGTGCAGGACGCGCACCCGCTCGATGCGGTGATAGGCCATTTCGGCGTGCAGATAGTCGAGCACCGCCTGCCAATTGGACAGCACCGGCCGCGCCGCCATCTCGCCGCGCAGCATGCGGATCGCCGACGCATGGGCGATCTTGAGCGCGGCGACGGCGGTGTCGCCCATGCCGGGCACGCGGGCGATGGCGCGGGGATCGGCCGACAACAGCCCGCCCAACCCGCCGAACTCGTGCAGCAGCGCCTTGGCAAGCGGCTTGGTGTCGCGGCGCGGGATCGCCAGGGCGAGCAGATACTCGATCAATTCATGGTCGAGCAGCGCTTCCCCGCCGTCGTCGAGCAGCCGGCCGCGCAGGCGTGCGCGGTGGCCGGTGCCGTCGGTGCTGGGCCCAGGCGGGGCGGATGCGTTCATGGCGCGTTGAGGCTAGGCGGTGCAAAGCCCAGACGCAATCGTGGCGCTTGACCCGCTGGGAGGGGGCCGTAACGATCGCCGGCGATGGGAGAGTGGCAATCCGCGTGACGCCTGGGACGATCGACACGCCGGATGACCTGCCCGGGCGGCGGCGCTGGTCGCGTCGCAGGCGCGCGGCGCTGGCGGTGGCGCTCGTCCTGCTACTGGCGCTGGTCGCGCTGTGGTTCAACCGCCGGCCGATCGCCGACAGCTTCGTGCGCCGCGCGCTCGCCGACCGGGGCGTGCCTGCCCGCTACAAGATCACCGACCTCAGCTTCGGCCGCCAGCGGCTGACCGACGTCGTGATCGGCGACCCCCGCAACCCGGACCTCGTCGCCGACTGGGCGGAGCTGCGCACGCGCATGACGCTGCGCGGGCCCGAGGTGACGGGCGTGCGCGTGGGGCGGGTGCGTCTGCGCGGCCGGCTGGTCGACGGCAAGGTATCGTTGGGGACGATCGACAAGCTGATGCCGGCCCCCTCGGGAAAGCCGTTCGCGCTGCCCGAACTCGACGCCCAGATCGGCGACGCGCGCATGCGGCTGGAGACGCCGGGCGGCGTGGTGGGGCTGAAGCTCACCGGTAGCGGCCGGCTGGACGACGGGTTCTCGGGCAATCTCGCGGCGGTGTCCGATCGGCTGGGGATCGGCGATGCGTGCACGGCCGGGCAGTTGCGCGCGGCGGTCGCGATCCGGATCGCCGACGCGCGGCCGACGATCGCAGGGCCGGTGCGGGCCGGATCGCTTTCGTGCGGCGACACCCGCCTGGCGGGGCTTGCCACTCGGATCGACCTGACGCTCGGCGAGCGGCTGGATCGTTGGCAGGGGCGCGCCGAGCTTGCCGCCGCCGAGGTGGCGGGCGCCGGGGCGCAGGTGCGCGGCGTGAAGGGCCGCATCGACTTCACGGGCAGCGCGCGTGACACGCAGGGGCGGGCGGCGCTGGAGAGCGGTGCGTTCGCCGCGGCCGGCATCGGCGGCGAGGCGCTGGCGATCGACGGCCGCTACCGGATCGGGGCGGAGCAGGCCTTCCAGGGCAATGCGCAAATGCGCGGCGCTGCGTTGCCGGCCGCGACGCTCCGGCAGGTGGCGGGGCTGGGCGAGGCAGGCGCGGGATCGCCGGTAGGGCCGCTGATGGCGGCCATCGCCAAGGCAGGCGTTGCCGCAGGCCGGCGATTCGACGCGGGCGCCGAACTGGACGCCACCAACGGCGCCAAGGGCGGGCGCGTCGTGGTGCGGCGACTGTCGGCACAGGCCGCGAGCGGCGCGCAGGTCGTGCTCTCGGGCGCCGAGGGCGTCGCCTATGGCTGGCCGGACGGCAGGGCGTCGCTCAACGGCACGCTGACGATCGGCGGCGGCGGCCTGCCCGAGGCGGCGGTCCAGCTGGCGCAGGCGCAGCCCGGCGGCGCCGTCACCGGCACCGCGATCGTGCGGCCCTATGCGGCGGGGGGCGCGCGGCTGGCGCTCACCCCCGTGCGGTTCACCCGCGCGGGCGACGGCACCACCCGCTTCGACACGCAGGCGACGCTGAGCGGCCCGCTTGCGGACGGGCGCGTCGACGGGCTGGTGGTGCCGCTGTCGGGGCGCTGGGACGGGGGTGCCGCGGTGGCCGTGAACCCCGACTGCACGAGCGTCGCGTGGCAGCGGCTGGCCGTGTCCTCGCTGGTGCTGGACCCTGCACGGCTGCGGCTGTGTCCTACGGGCGGGGCGCTGGTGGCGGTGAACCGCGCCGGGCTGGGCGGCGGCGCGCGGCTGGGTGCGACGCGTCTCGCCGGGCGGCTGGGCGGCACGCCGGTGACGCTGGCGATGCGCGGCGGGCGGCTGGACCTCGCCCGCCTCGACTTTGCACTCGACGGCGTGGAGAGCCGGCTGGGTGCGCCGGAGCGGGTGACGCGGATCGATGCGGGCCGGCTGGAGGGGCGGGTCGCGGGTGGCGGCGTCGGCGGGCGCTTTGCCGACGCGGCCGGGCAGATCGCCAACGTGCCGCTGCTGCTGTCGGGCGCGGCGGGCGACTGGCGCTTTGCCGGCGGCGTGCTGACGCTGGCCGGCGGGCTGAAGCTGGACGACACCCAGACCGGCGAGCAGCGCCGGTTCGAGACGATGGCGAGCGACGATGTCGCGCTGACGCTCGCGGGCAACACCATCACCGCGACGGGCACGCTCAAGCATCCTGCCAAGCAGGTGACGGTGGCGACGGTCGCGATCACCCACGAACTCGGGACGGGTGCGGGCACGGCGGACCTCAAGGTGCCGGGCATTGCCTTCGGCGACACCTTCCAACCCGAGGAGCTGACGCCGCTCACCTTCGGCGTGATCGCCGATGTGAAGGCCGTCGTGTCCGGCGACGGGCACATCGCCTGGAACGGGCAGGGCGTGACCAGCACCGGCACGTTCCGCACCGAAGACGCCGAGCTTGCGGCGGCGTTCGGCCCCGCGACTGGCATTTCGGGCGAGGTCCACTTCACCGACCTCCTGGGGCTGGTGACGGCGCCGAACCAGCTGCTCACCATCGGCGAGGCCAATCCGGGCATCCCGTTCAAGGACGGGCAGCTGCGCTACCGGCTGATCCCGGAGCAGCGCATCCAGATCGAGGGCGGGCGCTGGCCGCTCGCGGGCGGCGAGATGGTGCTGGAGCCGACCGTGCTCGACTTCTCGCCGCAAAAGGACCGGCGCATGACCTTCCGCGTGACGGGGGTGGATGCGGGCCTGTTCCTCCAGGAGTTCGAGTTCAAGAATTTGAGCGCAAGCGGCACCTTCGACGGGGTGCTGCCGATGATCTTCGACCAGCGCGGCGGCCGCATCGAGGGCGGGCGGCTGGTGGCGCGCGAAGGCGGCGGTAACATCGCCTATGTGGGCGAAGTGACCAAGGAGGACGTCGGCTTCTGGGGCAATCTGGCGTTCCAGGCGCTGAAAAGCCTCGATTACCGCAACCTCACGCTGGAGATGAACGGGCCGCTGGCGGGCGAGATGATCACCGCGATCCGCTTTGCCGGCGTGAGCCAGGGCGAGGGCACCAGCTCCAACTTCCTGATCCGGCGACTCGCGCGGCTGCCGCTCGTCTTCAACGTCCGGATTAAGGCGCCTTTCCGCCAGCTGATCGACTCGGTGCAGAGCTATTATGATCCGGGCCGGCTGATCGAGCGCAACCTGCCCGCGCTGATGGAAGCGCAGGAGCAGCAGGGCGGGGCGCCCGCGCAGCAGCCGTCGGCGCCGACGGGTGCGACTCCGCCCGTTCAGCCCCCGGAAAGCGACGATAGACCATGAACAACACGATGAGGCGTGCAGATGCATAGGTGGATGGCGGCGGCGCTCGGCGTCGCGACCGTGGCGGCGACGGGCGGGTGCGTGAACGTGAGCGCGCCGGACAAGCCGATCGAGATCAACCTGAACATCAACATCACGCAGGAAGTGGTGTATCGTCTGGATGGCGAGGCGAAGAACCTGATCCAGCAGAACCCGGGGATTTTCTGATGCGCAAGGGAATGAAGATCGTGTTCGCGGCCGCAGCGGCGGTGGCGGTCACCGGTATGGCGGGTGCCGCCTGGGCGCAGCGCGACCCGGCCTATGAAGCCGCGCGCGAGGCCGGCAAGGTCGGCGAGCAGCCCGACGGCTATCTGGGCATCGTCGGCAGTGCCACGCCGGAGCTGCGCGCGCTGGTCAACAGCATCAACATCAAGCGCAAGGCCGCCTATACCCGCGGCGCCAGCAACGGCGCGACCGTGGAGCAGTTCGCCTTCGTGTCGGGCTGCAACCTGATCGCCAAGACCCGGCCGGGCGAGAAGTACAAGGGCCCGGACGGCAGCTGGAAGACCCGCGGCGCCGGCGCGCCCGAGCGCGACCCGCGCTGCGTCTGACCGCCTGAGCCGCCGTCCTTGATCGGACGGCGGAGAATCGCCCCCTTGCGGCTGCGTTCGCGCCCCATTGTCGGCCGCCTTTCCGCAGCGTAGATTTCGCGCCGTGCCGCCAAGGCACCGGCCGAAACTGCGGCCGAACGGGGGAGGGGCGGAATGGCACCGGCGCAGCTGAGTGTGATCTTCTTTTTGCAATTGTTCGCGATCGTCGCGGTCTCCCGCGGCGTAGGCTGGCTCGCCCGGCGCTACCTGGGACAGCCGCAGGTCGTGGGGGAGATGATCGCGGGGGTTATCCTGGGCCCGTCGCTGTTCGGCCTGCTCGCGCCCGATCTCCAGGCGATGCTGTTCCCCAAGGAAGCGCGCGGCATCCTCTACGCCGGCGCGCAGCTGGGCGTCGGGCTCTACATGTTCCTGGTCGGGCTGGGCTTCCGCGCCGATCACTTCCGCAGCAATGCCGGGAGCGCCGCCGCAGTGTCGCTGTCCGGCATGGCGGCCCCGTTCCTGGTGGCAGTCGCGATCACGCCCTGGCTGGTCGGCATCCCCGGCCTCTTCTCGCCCAGCGTCACCCAGATGCAGGCGACGCTGTTCATGGGCGCGTGCATCGCGATCACCGCCTTTCCGATGCTGGCCCGCATCATCCACGAGCGCGGGCTTTCGGGCACCCCGCTCGGCACGCTTTCGCTGTCGGCGGGCGCGATCGACGATGCGGGTGCCTGGACGGTGCTGGCGGTGGTGCTCGCGACCTTCGGCGACGGGCCGATGGTGGCGGTGAAGGCGATCGGTGGCGCGATCCTGTTCGCGGTGGTGGTGCTGGGCCTGGGGCCGCGCATGCTGGCGCCGCTCGGCCGCCGGGCGGAAGCGCGCGGCGGGATCGCGCAAGGCGACCTGGCGATCGCGCTGATGCTGTTCCTGGGCGCGGCCTTTGCGATGGACGCGGTGGGCATGCACGCGGTGTTCGGCGGCTTCCTGCTGGGCGTGGTCATGCCGCGCGGGGTGTTTGCCGAGGGGCTGCGCCGCCAGCTGGAGCCGGTGACGGTGGTGCTGCTGCTGCCGATGTTCTTCGCCTTCTCCGGCCTCAACACCCAGCTGACATTGGTCGACAACCTGGGGCTGCTGGGCGTGACGCTCGCGATCCTTGCCGCGTCGGTGCTGGCCAAGGGCGGCGCCTGCTGGGCGGCGGCGCGGCTGACCGGGCAGGACAATCCGACCGCGCTCGGCATCGGCGCGCTGATGAACGCGCGCGGGCTGATGGAGCTCATCATCATCAACATCGGGCTGCAGCGCGGGATCATCGGCCCGGCGCTGTTCTCGATCCTGGTGCTGATGGCGATCCTGACGACGCTGATGGCGTCGCCGCTGTTCGAGCTGGTCTATGGCCGCCGTGCCCGCAGCACCGGTGCGCTCGGCACGCTGTCGGAGGAGGAGGGGATCAGCGCGCGCGAGGCGGTCGCCGCGCGCTGATCCCGCTCACGGCCGGGGCGCGGTGGCGTCCCCCGGCCGGGCACGGGGGGCGAACTCGACGAAGGCGGTCATCGCCGTCCACACGGCCAGGGTCGGCATCAGCTTGGGCGGCAGGGTGGTGCCCGCAGGGCCGATCAGCGCCACCACCTGCGGCAGGCAGGCGATCCCGACCGCGGTGTAGACGAAATAGACGAACCGCCGCTGGCTCGACGAGATGTAGAGGATGCTGATCACGATTGCGGAGCACAGCACCAGCACCAGCGTGAAGCCGGCGGTCTCCAGCGTCTCGGTGCCCGCGAGGACGAAGCCCAGCACCGCCCCGAAGAAGATGTTGATCCCGTTCAGATTGGCCCGATATTCTTCGTCGGTCATGCGGGCGCCGTCGAACAGACGCCTGGCGAGTTTGCGCACGGCTTGCTCCCCCCTGTTTCCCTTGCGAGAGCATCGCCCGAAGCTGCGGCCTTGGCAACGCGCAAGCAGCGGGCGTGGGGCCTGTTGCAGCGATGCTGCACGCGTGCCGCAGGAGGCGGTGCAGAACTGTTACAAAGGTTGACTTGAAACGCACCCCTTCCTAAACGGGCGCCGCCTTGGCGGGGTTGCTCGCCGTACATGCGTTCCTCCCCCGAACAATGCTTTAGGAGAGGATGGCGCATGGCGGAAAACGGCCCCGGGCAGGACCCTTATGGTTCCGAGGATTCGCGTCTCACGTCGCTGGAACAGCGGCTGAAACAAGCGAATCATGCGGAGGCCGTGCGGACGGGGCGTGCGAAGGCGGGGGTCGATCGGAATTATTCGCTCGGCAACCGCGTGCTCGCGACGCTCCTCGGGTCCCTTGTCGGCGGCGCGCTGATCGGCTGGTTGCTAGACCGCTGGTTCGGAACGTCGCCCTGGCTCCTGCTCACGCTGCTTGCCCTTGGGGTAGGCGCCGGGTTCAGGAACATCATCAAGATTGCTGGCGAGCGCCCGGAATAACCGGGCGTTCATCGTATTGGCGGTTGGAAGAAACGTGGCGCAAGGCGGATCCAAGATCGACCCGATGCATCAGTTCCTGATCGAACCCGTGTTCGGTCAGAGCTGGAACCTGTTCGGGTATAATATTGCCTTCACCAACTCCACGCTGTGGATGGTCGCGACGCTCGTCGTCCTGTGGCTGTTCATGCTCGGCGGCATGAAGGGGCAGACCGTCCCCGGTCGCTGGCAGATGGCGGTGGAGAGCTTCACCGGCTTCATCGGGGACATGCTGACGGCGAACATCGGGCCGGAGGGCAAGCGCTTCCTGCCGTACGTGTTCTCGCTGTTCATGTTCATCCTGATCGCGAACATCCTGGGCCTGCTGCCGTTCGGCCTGGTCCCGGGCGTGCATCCGTTCACCGTCACCAGCCACCTGACCGTCACCGGCGTGCTGGCGATCATCAGCTTCGCGCTGGTGCTGATCGTCGGCTTCTCGCGCCACGGCCTGCACTTCTTCTCGCTGTTCGTGCCGCACGGCACGCCCTGGTGGCTGCTGTGGCTGATCCCGGTGGTCGAGCTGTTCTCGTTCCTGGTGCGCCCGTTCAGCCTTGGCCTGCGACTGTTCGTCGCGATGACGGCGGGCCACATCCTGCTGAAGGTGCTGGCGGGCTTCGTGATCAACGGCCTCAATGCAGACGCCGTGTGGGTCGCGCCGCTGGTGGCCATCCCCAGCTTCATCCTGATGATCGGCATCACCCTGCTTGAGCTGCTGGTGTGCGCCATCCAGGCTTACGTGTTCGCGCTGTTGACGTCGCTCTACCTGAACGACGCCGTCAACCTGCACTGATCTTTCCAACCAACAGATACCCAACAGGAGTTTTATCATGGACGCAGAAGCCGCAAAGCTGCTCGGTGCCGGTCTCGCAGCCATTGGTGCGGGCCTTGCCGCACTCGGCGTGGGCAACGTCTTCGCCAAGTTCCTCGAAGGCGCGCTGCGCAACCCGGGTGCCGCCGACGGCCAGCAGGGCCGCCTGTTCATCGGCTTCGCCGCCGCCGAGCTTCTGGGCCTGCTCGCGTTCGTCGTCGCGGTGCTGCTGATCTTCGTCGCGTAACTTCTTTTCGTGACCGGCCGTCGCCCATGCGGGCAGGCGGCCGGTGACGGAAGCACACGCGAACGAACGGGAACCACCATGCCGCAAATCGAACAGATCGCTGCGACCTATGCCTCGCAGATCTTCTGGCTGCTGATCGTGTTCGGCCTGATCTATTTCGGGATCGGGCGGGGCATGGTGCCGAGGATCCAGGGCACGGTCGAAAAGCGCGACGCGCAGATCGCCGACGACCTCGCCGCCGCCACGCGCGCCGGCCAGGAAGCCGACGCGACCGAGGAGGCATGGCGCACCCGCATGGCGGAGGCCCGCCAGGCTGCGCTTGCCGAGACCAACGCCGCCAAGGCGAAGGCGACCGCCGACGCCGCCGAGCGTGCGAAGGCTGCCAATGCCGCCATGCAGGCGCGCCTGGATGCGGCCGAGGTGGAGGTCAACCAGGCCCGTGCGAGCGCGCTCGCCAGCCTGGAGGACGTCGCCGCCGACGCTGCCCAGGGGATCGTCGCCAAGCTGGCCGGCATCGAGGTCAGCCGCGAGGCTGCCGCCGACGCCGTCCGCAAGGCGGTGGCCCATGGCTAATGTGAACGGATCGACGATCGTGGCCGAACGACTGGACCATGCCGCGGCGCTGGAGCCGCTGGAAAAGCAGCCGATCCGCGGTGAGGACGGGCTGACGGCCGAGCCGATGCACAGCACCGGCGTTCCGGATCAGCACCACGAGCCGAGCCCCACCGCCTGGGGCATGGATTCGACCGGCTGGGTGGCGGTTGCCGCCCTGCTCACGATCCTGCTGCTGGTGTGGCGGCGTGCGCACAAGGGCATCGCCGGCGTGCTGGACACGCGGATCGCGACGATCCGTACCCAGCTCGACGAGGCCAAGCGGCTGCGTGCCGAGGCCGAGGCGCTGAAGGCCGAATACGCCCTCAAGGCGCAGCAGGCCGATGCCGAGGCAGCGGCGATGCGCGAGCACGCCCATGCCGAGGCGGCGTCCATCGTCGCCAAGGCGGAGGTCGACGCGCAGGAACTGACCAGCCGCCGCGCCAAGATGGCCGAGGATCGCATCGCCGCGGCCGAGCGCCAGGCGATCGCCGAGGTGCGCGCCAAGGCCGCCGACGCGGCTGCCAAGGCGGCGGCATCGCTGATCGCCGAGCGGCTGGGTGCCGAGGGCGACCGCACGCTGATCGACCGCACCATCGCCGGTCTGGGCGCGGGGCTCGGCCGACCGCACTGATCCAAAGACATGGGCGGGGACCCTGGTCCCTCCCACAGCCTGACAGGGGCGCCGCTTCTCGGGTTTCCGGCGGCGCCCTTTTCCTTTTCCAGAGCCCAGGAGTGTTTCTCATGGCCTGGATCATCCTGGGCATCGCCGTCGTCACCGAGATCTGCTGGGCGCTAAGCCTGAAGTGGGCCGGCACGCAGGCGACGATCGCCGCCTCGTCGGTGCCGATCATCCTTTCCTTCGTGAACATGGGCCTGCTGGCGCTGGCGATGCGCGGCATCCCCGCGGGCACCGCCTATGCGGTTTGGACGGGGCTTGGCGCGGTGGGCGTGATCATCGGCGGCTCGGTGCTGTTCGGCGACCGCATCGGCCCGATGCAGGCGTTCTTCATGGCGCTGATCGTGATCGGCGTGGTCGGCACGAAGCTGTTCGCGCGGATTTGAGGCCTCGGGGCTGAGCGCCCCGGACGCCCTCTTCGTATCCTCGCGCAGGCGGGGATCCAGGGCCAAGCAGACCAACGGCTTGCGGTGCTTGGCGCCCTGGGCTCCCGCCTTCGCGGGAGCACGAGAGAGGCGCAACATCCCGCCCCTTGTTTGTACCCCGGCGAAGGCCGGGGCCCAGTTGGGGGACGGTCGGGAGGGTGCGTGACCTCGCCGAGGCCTTCCCAACTGGGCCCCGGCCTCCGCCGGGGTACGGCTGGTCGGCGGAAGGCTGAGTTGCCCGACCTCAACGCTAGCGGGGGAGGGTGAGACTCCCTAGATCGGCACGCAATGTCCGATCCCAATTCTCCGAGCCGATTCAACGAGGAAAAGGCCGCCTACACCGTGCGCGGCGGCACCGATGCGCCCGACCTGGAGGCGGGCGTCGCGGCGATCCGCAACGTGCTCGCGACGCTGCCGGTGCGGCCGGGCGTCTATCGCATGCAGGATGCGCGCGGCGACGTGCTGTACGTCGGCAAGGCGCGCGCGCTGAAGAACCGGGTGGCGAACTATACCCAGGTTTCGCGGCTGTCGAAGCGGCTGCAGCGCATGGTGTCGCAGACGCGGTCGATGACGATCGTCACGACCAACAACGAGGCGGAGGCGCTGCTGCTCGAGGCGCAGCTGATCAAGCGCTATCGCCCGCCGTACAACGTGCTGCTGCGCGACGACAAAAGCTTCCCCTTCATCCTCCTGCGCGCCGACCACGACTTTCCGCGCATCCAGAAGCATCGCGGCGCCCGGCGCGCGAAGGGCAACTATTACGGCCCGTTCGCGAGCGCGGGCTCGGTGACGCAAACGCTCAACGCGCTCCAGAAGCTGTTCCTCTTGCGCAGCTGCACCGACAGCTTCTTCAAGACGCGCGATCGCCCGTGCCTGCTCCACCAGATCAAGCGCTGTTCGGCGCCCTGTGTCGGCCGCATCGACGAGGCAGGCTATGCCGAGCTGGTCGGCGACGCCAAGGACTTCCTGGCCGGCAAGTCGACCAAGGTGCAGGCGAAGCTCGGCGAGCAGATGACGGCGGCGGCCGAGAACATGGACTTCGAGCTGGCGGCGGTGCTGCGCGACCGGCTGAAGGCGCTGACCTTCATCCAGGGCAGCCAGGCGATCAACGCCGATGGCGTGGGCGACGCGGACGTGTTCGCGCTCGCGTGCAAGGAAGGCACGATCGGCATCCAGGCCTTCTTCATCCGCGGCGGCCAGAACTGGGGCCATCGCAGCTTCTTCCCGCAGCACACCAGCGACGTGCCCGAGGACGAGGTGCTCGCGAGCTTCCTGATGCAGTTCTATGAGGAGGTGCCGCCGCCGCGAAACGTGTTCGTCGACCGCGAACTCGCCGAGGCGGAGCTGCTGGGTGAGGCGCTGGCCGAGCGCGCCGGACACAAGGTGGCGTTGTCGGTGCCGCAGCGCGGGCCCCGCCGCCGGCTGCTGGAGCAGGCGACGCGCAACGCGGTCGAGGCGCTCGACCGGCGCAACGCCGAGTCGACCACCCAGGCCAAGCTGTTGCGCGAAGTCGCCGACCTGTTCGAGCTGCCTGAGCCGCCCGACCGGATCGAGGTGTACGACAACAGCCACATTCAGGGCACGGCTGCCTTAGGCGCGATGGTGGTCGCGGGGCCGGAGGGCTTCCGCAAAGGCCAGTATCGCAAGTTCAACATCCGCAACAAGGACACCGTACCGGGCGACGACTTCGGCATGATGCGCGAGGTGTTCGCCCGCCGATTTGGCCGAGCGCAGGCGGAGGATCCGGATCGCGATTCGGGCGAGTGGCCGGACCTGGTGCTGATCGACGGCGGGCGCGGGCAGCTCAACGCCGCGCGCGAAGTGCTGGAGGATCTGGGCATCGAGGACGTGTGCTTGGTCGGCGTCGCCAAGGGGCCGAACCACGGCCGCGAGGGGCGCGAGGTGTTCCACCTGATGGACGGGCGCGAGTTCACCCTGCCGGTCAACGCGCCGGTGCTGTTCTACCTCCAGCGACTGCGCGACGAGGTCCACCGCTTCGCGATCGGTGCGCACCGGCAGAAGCGCGCCAAGGCGATGGGCGCGAGCCCGCTCGACGAGGTTCCGGGCATCGGCCCCGCCCGCAAGAAGGCGCTGCTGATGCACTTCGGCACCGCCAAGGCGGTGCGCGGCGCGAGCCTCGCCGATCTGCAGAAGGCGCCGGGCGTGTCGGCCGCGGTCGCGCAGCAGGTGTACGACTTCTACCACGCGCGGTGAGGGGTTTCGTGCTCCCGCGCAGGCGGGAGCCCAGGGTTCCAAATGGCGGCAGCTGTTGCTCTGCCTGGCCCTGGGTTCCCGCCGTCGCGGGAACACTGGATTAGCTGCAGGCAAGCTTCAGTCGCACTTGCGGGCGGAGCGGCAATGGACCCTCACTTTCGTCAGGACCGCGAACGGATCTGAAGAAGGCTTCCGCGACACAGGCCTGTCCCCGTACCCCGGCGGAGGCCGGGGCCCAGTTGGGAAGGCCTGGCGAGGTCACCCCCCCCCTCTGGTTCGTCCCCCAACTGGACCCCGGCCTCCGCCGGGGTACTGCTTTGCGCGAGTTATCAAAAGTGCGCCGTGTACCCGCCGTCGACGGCGAGCACCTGGCCGGTGACGTAGGACGCCTCCGGTGCGGTCAGGAACAGCACCGGGCCGACGATCTCCTCCGGCCGGCCCCAGCGGCCGAGCGAGGTGCGGGTGGCGAGATGCGCGGCGATCGCGGGGTCGGCGACCATTGCGGCATTGGCTTCGGTCGCGAAGAAGCCGGGCGCGACCGCGTTGACGGTGATGCCGCGCGGGCCGAGTTCGGCGGCAAGCGCGCGGGTGAGCGCCTCCAGCCCGCCCTTGGATGCGGTGTAGGCGGCGTCCCCGCTGCGGGCGATCGGCCCGGCGATCGAGGTGATGTTGAGGATGCGGCCGCCCGCCGCCATGCCGGGCGCGAGCCGGCGGGCGAGATCGAACGGCGCGACCAGGTTCACCTCCAGCATGCGGCGGACGGCGGCACGGTCGAGGTCGGCGAGCGGCCTGCGGTCGCGGTGGCCGGCGTTGTTGATGAGGATGTCGATCAGCGGCAGCGCATCCACGCACGCGGCGAGCGCGGCGTCGTCTTCCAGGTCGACGACCAGAGGCTCGGCGGAGCCACCGTCCGCGGCGATCGCTGCGGCGAGCGCCTCCAGCGCAGCGCGGCGACGGCCCTGGAGGAGGACGTGCACGCCCGTTTGCGCGAGGCCGCGGGCGATCGGCTGCCCCAGACCGCCCGAAGCCCCCGTCACCAGCGCCGTGCGGCGTCCAAGCCTGTGGTCCTGTTCCATGGCAGCGCCATAGCGTGGCCGGGGCAAATGCCGAAGCGCCGGCGCGTCTGCGGGGGACGCGCCGGCGCCGGGATCAGACCAGCTCGCCGAGGGCCGAGGCTTCGAAGCCCTTCACCTTGGTGGCGTCGCCTTCGCGGATACGGGCGACCCAGTCGGGGTTGCTGATGAGCGCGCGGCCCACCGCGATCAGGTCGAACTCGTCGCGTTCCATGCGCTCGATCAGGTTCTCGATGCCGACGGTCGAGGAGCTTTCGCCGCCGAACGCCGCCAGGAACTCGCCCGAGAGGCCGACCGAGCCGACGCTGATGGTGGCCGCACCGGTCAGCTTCTTCGCCCAGCCGGCGAAGTTCAGGCCCTTCTCACCGTCAAGCTCGGGGAACTCGGGCTCCCAGAAGCGGCGCTGCGAACAGTGGAGCACGTCGGCGCCGGCATCGACCAGCGGCTGCAGCCAGTCGGCCATCAGCTCGGGCGTTTCGGCCAGGCGCGCGGCATAGTCCTGCTGCTTCCACTGGCTGAGGCGCAGGATGATCGGATAATCGGGGCCGACGGCCTCGCGCACCGCCTTCACCACCTCGCCCGCGAAGCGCGAGCGCTCGCGGATGGTGGCGCCGCCCCAGCGATCGGTGCGCTCGTTGGTACCCGCCCAGAAGAACTGGTCGATCAGATAGCCGTGCGCGCCGTGCAGCTCGACGGTGTCGAAGCCCAGCCGCTTGGCATCGGCGGCCGCGCGGGCGAAGGCGGCGATGGTGTCGGCGATCGCCTCCTCGCTCATCGTCTCGCCGCGCGGCTTGCCGGGGGCGAGCAGGCCCGACGGGCTTTCGACCGGTGCGTCCGGCTCCCAGCCATCCGGGCCGACCGTGGAGCCGGTATGCCAGATCTGCGGGCCCATCTTGCCGCCGGCGGCGTGGACGGTGTCGATCACCTGCTGCCAGCCGGCCAGCGCCTGCTCGCCGTGGAACAGCGGGATGCCCGCCATGTTGCGCGACGCGGGGCGGTCGATCACCGTGCCTTCGGACAGGATCAGGCCGACGCCGCCCTCGGCCCGACGGCGATAATAAGCGGCCTGGGGCTCGCCGGGGATGCCGGCCGGCGCGAAGCCGCGCGTCATCGGCGCCATGACGATGCGGTTGGCAAGCTCGAGCGACTTGATGCGGAAGGGGCGGAAGAGGACGTCGGCGGAAGCGGACATGCAGGGGGGCTCCGTTCAAAACAGGAGCCGCTCAGGTATACACCGCAAGGCGAAGGTCAATACCGTACCGGGCGGTATCGAAGGTGCGTTCCGGAAACGGATCGATGCCCGGGAGGGGTTCTCGATGCTTGCGCGGGTTGCGGTCCGGCACGCCGCACCAGGCCGGACGCCGGAACTCCGCAAGCTTCTGAAAAAATGCACCGATGCTGCATGAAATGCCCATTTGCGCGGCTCCGAAACCGGCCTAGGCTGGCGGCGGGGAAGAGGGGGACTTCATGCGATATCGTTGTGCGTCGGCGCTGGCACTGCTGCTGGCATCGGCTCCTGCCCGGGCCGGGGACAAGCCGCTGTATCAGCCGGCGCCCGATTGGGTGAAGCCGGCGCCGCCGATCGACACGGGCAAGCTGGACGGCGAGTCGCCGGTGGTGATGCTGTTCGACCAGCAGCAGCGGCTGCACGACGGCCAGAGCTGGGCCTATACCGACAGTGCGACCCGGATCGCCTCTGCCCAGACGCTCAACCAGGCGGGTACCGTGCAGCTGCCGTGGCAGCCGGACGGCGGCGACCTGATCATCCACCGCGTCGAGATCCTGCGCGGCAATGAGCGCATCGACGCGCTTTCCAAGGGCGAACGCTTCACGGTGCTGCGGCGCGAGGAGCAGCTGGAGCAGCTGCAGCTGACCGGCGTGCTGACGGCGACCATGACCGTGGAGGGGCTGCGCGTCGGGGACGTGCTGCGCGTGACCTTTTCCAACACCAACAAGGATTCGGCGCTGGCGGGCAACGTCCAGACGGTAATGCCGCTGGTCAGCGAGCCGCTGCGCGTCGGCTTTGCCCGCGCGCGCCTGTTGTGGGACGGCGCCACCCCGGTGAAGTGGAACGCGCACGGCAAGGGCACGCCGCCGATGCCGATGCGCGCGGGCGCCTATCAGGAGCTGGAGGTGACCGTGCCGCTGGCGAAGGCGGAGGAACTGCCGGGCGACGCGCCGGCCCGCTTCCGCCGCCTGGAGATCCTGGAGGCGACGAGCTTCGCCGACTGGCAGGCGGTCTCGCGCACCATGGAGCCGCTCTACCGCACCGCGGGGCTGATCGCGCCGGGAAGTCCGCTCGCGGCGGAAGTGGCCAAGATCAAGGCGGCCCATGCCACGCCGATCGACCGGACGGCCGCCGCACTGCGGCTGGTGCAGGACGAGGTGCGCTACCTGTTCAACGGCATGGCGGGCGGCAATTACCACCCGCAGTCGCCGGCCGACACCTGGCAGCGCCGCTATGGCGACTGCAAGGCGAAGACGCTGCTGCTGCTGGCGCTGCTCCATGCCCTGGACGTGGAGGCGGAGCCGGTGCTCGCGAGCATCGGCATGGGCGATCTGGTGGCGGAGCGGCTGCCGAGCGCGGCCGCGTTCAACCATGTGATCGTGCGGGCGACCGTCGACGGGCGCACGCTGTGGCTGGACGGGACCGACTCCGGCGTCCGGCGCGAGGACCTGGGCGACACGCCGCCGTTCCGCAACGTCCTGCCCCTGCGCACGGCGGGCGCCGGGCTGATGCCGCTGCCGACGGTCGCGCCGGCACGGCCTCAGGGCCGCTCGATGCTGGAGATCGACCAGAGCGCGGGCTTCACCCTGCCGACGCCGTTCAAGGCGACGCTGGAGGTGCGCGGCGCGATGGGGCAGGAGCTGAACCTCGCAGCCTCCCAGGCCGACCGCCAGCAGAAGGACGAACTGGTCGGCGGCATCCTGTCGCGCCTCTTGGGCGGCGCGCTGATCGTCGATCGTTCGATCCGCTGGGATGCTGCCAGCGGCATCGCCACGATCGAGGCCTCCGGCATCGCGGACAGTGCGTGGGAGCTGGAGGAGCAGAAGCTCCGGCTGGGGCTGGACCGGGCGATCGGGCAGCTGAGCTTCGAGCCCGACCGGTCGCGCACCGCCTGGCAGCAGCTGCCCGTCGCGACCAACGGCCCCTCGCATACTGAGGCGACCACCCGCGTACACCTGCCGGACGGCGGCAAAGGCGTGACGCTGGAGGGCGACCGCGAGCTTTCGGGTCGCTACGCCGGTCTGACGGTTCAGCGCCGGGTGACGCAGGAAGGTGGATGGCTGGTCGCGCGCGACGTGCTGCTCGCCGACGGTGCCGAGATCGCGCCGGGCGAGATCGCGGCGCAGCGCGCCCGCGTCGCCCAGGCCAAGAACCGGCTGCTGGTGGCCGTGGCGCCCGAGCAGCGGCCGGCGCATTGGGAAGAGGTGATGGCCGCCCGCCGCGACAAGCGGCTGGGTGCGCTGGAGGCGGTCTTCGCCAAGGATCTGGCGGCGAACCCCAAGTCCGCCGAGGCGTTCGAGCGCCGGGCGCGGTTCCGCACCGGCCTCTACGATTGGCGCGGCGCGCTGGCGGACGTGGACCAGGCGATCGCGCTCGGCGCGACGATCGACCGGTACCTGTGGCGCGCGGAGTTGCACCAGCAGGTCAACGATGACGCCAAGGCGCTGGCCGATCTGCGCGCGGCCGAAACGCTGGAGCCCGCCAGCATCCCCGTGCAGCTCGCGATCGCGCAGTTCGAGGCGGAGCATGGCCAGGCGACCGCGGCGCTCGCCCGGATCGACCGGCAGAGCCCGACCGGCGGCGAGCAGCGCAGCAACCTGCAGCTGGTGCGCAGCAACGTCCTGGCCGAAGGAGGGCGCGTCGATGATGCGCTCGCCTCCCTGGATACGGCGGTGAAGACGAGCCCCGGCCAGGCGACGCTGCTCAACGGGCGGTGCTGGTTGAAGGGGACGCGCAACGTCGCGCTCGACACGGCGCTGCGCGACTGCACCAAGGCGATCGAACTCGCGGAAAGCCCGTCCAGCATCCTGGACAGCCGCGGCATGGTCTACTTCCGGATGAACCGGCTGGACGACGCGCTGGCGGACTTCGATGCGGCGCTGGAGATGGCGCCGGGGATGCCGGCCTCGCTGTTTATGCGGGGCGTGGTGCGCAAAGCCAAGGGCGATGCGGCCGGCAGCGCCGCCGACTTCGCCGCGGCAACGCTGCAATCGCCACGCATTGCCGAGGAATATGCCCGCTACGGGATCAAGCCCTGATCGCTTGAGCCGACCTCCGTCGGGCAAAAGAAACGGGCGGCCCGGATGTCCGGGCCGC
The DNA here is from genome assembly GCF_022346685.1 of Sphingomonas sp. ACRSK. Lineage (NCBI taxonomy): Bacteria > Pseudomonadati > Pseudomonadota > Alphaproteobacteria > Sphingomonadales > Sphingomonadaceae > Sphingomonas > Sphingomonas sp. ACRSK. The sequence continues at coordinate 79,053 of NZ_JAKRNR010000018.1, forward strand.
CCGTCGCGTACCAGAAAGGTGCGCTTACTTGCTGTCGCTCGCAGCGTCCGAGACGGCATCGCCTGCCGACGAGACGTCGCGGCCCGCGCCCTCGACCGTGTTGCACGCGCTGACCATCAGCGCGCCGGCGATCGCCATCAAACCAAAAACCTTGCGCATGAAATCCTCCATGAACCGTTGAATCTGCAGGATGGGAATGCCTCGCCGCGATTTTCGTTCCGCAATCGGATCGACCACGCGAAAACCGCGCGCTGCTGTTGCAGCGCTGCCGCGGTGGGATCTCGATGCTGGAAGGAATGTGGGCCCGGAAGCGTCACCGGGGGGGGGGGAGG